>MNIY01000114.1 GCA_001919995.1 Ktedonobacter sp. 13_1_20CM_4_53_11 | reverse complement strand
TGGAGATACACTACAAAGGCAAGAATATCGCTGATGTGCTGAATATGACGGTAGAAGAAGCAATGGGTTTCTTTGCCAATGTGCCTTCGATTTACAACAAAATGAAGACGCTCAATGAAGTTGGATTGGGCTATATGCGTCTCGGTCAACCAGCCACCACCCTTTCTGGAGGTGAGGCGCAGCGCGTTAAGCTGGCAACGGAACTTTCGCGACGAGCAACTGGCCGTACGATGTATATCCTGGATGAGCCAACGACTGGATTACACTTTGCCGATGTGGATCGATTGCTCCAGGTTTTACAGCGTCTCGTCGATAACGGTAACTCGATTGTAGTGATTGAACATAACATGGAGGTAATTAAGAGCGCAGACTGGATTATCGACCTGGGGCCAGCAGGTGGAGACGATGGCGGTGAAGTCATCGCTCAAGGCACACCAGAAGAGGTTGCAGAGAACGAACAGTCATTTACCGGTTACTTTCTGCGCCGCATGTTCAATGAGGAAACCGCGCATGCAATTGCTCATCATACGGAGAATCAGGTCGTGATCGGCCAGGGCTTGAGTTGATGAACTTCGAGCCCTGCTGCGTTATAGCTTCGGCTTTCTCATCGCTGTCGCTTCTCTCTTTTGCATCTCCATTCGGCGGCGTCTCAGGGCCACCTAAATTGATACGCACTCCCCTTTGACGCTGCCGATAGTCCATCCATATAATCAACCCGACCATTGTCAGCACAACCAGCCCGAGGCCGATAAACTTGAAAAAATGGGCATAATGCTGTATTCCCGAGAGCGTCACAGCCAACAATCCGAAAATCAGTGCCAGTCCGTACATGACATAACAGATTTGCTTGACGCTCAAACCAGTGGCCATTAGACGGTGGTGCAAATGTGTCTTGTCATAGTGAAGGGGAGATTGGCGTCGCCGGATGCGGTTCATGATCACAACAGCAACATCAATAATAGGCACACCAAGTACCATCAGCGCTAGCGCTAACTTCGCCCCGCCCATAACCGAAAGTACGGCCAGCCCCAGACCTAAAAACATTGAACCACTATCACCCATGAAAATCTTCGCGGGATTCCAGTTGTGAGGAAGAAAACCGAGAACTGCCCCGGTGAAGATAGCAGCAAGAATTGCAATACTCTGTTGCTGCAATATAAAACTAATGATCGTGATAAAAAGGCCGGCAATTCCTACAACGCCCGTCGCCAAACCATCCATTCCATCGATCCAGTTCACCGTATTCATCATACCAGCAGCCCAGAACCAGGTGAGTAAGACAGCAGGGATGGCTGCCAAACTTATGCCTGGTTGGGCAGCAGGTGAAGCCGGGTGAATGAGCAGAAAAAACGTGGGTTGCTGATACCATGGCAAGTTAGGATTCATTATCTCTCTACCAAAGGGGTTATTGAAGGTAAACAGCAGTATCCCATGGAAGACCCCATCCCAGGGTCCGAGAATAATCAGCACGGCGATGGTTTGCGCCAGGATCTTTGGCAGTGGTTTTAGTCCCACAATATCATCGTAGGCATTGACAATCACCAGGAACAAAGAAGCAGCCATGAGTAACCAGTAAATAATGACTTCGTTACTCGAACCGGGTTTGTAGAAAAGGAATGAGGCAAGCGCAAAAGCCACAAACATTGCTACACCACCCAGGCGAGGCACGGCTTTTGTATGTACCCTTCGTGCCGCCGGTTGGTCAAGCCAGCCTAGCTTATAGCACAATGCTCTCACCGCAAAAGTCAGCAGGTAAGCGAATAGAAATGCAGCTACTCCACCAATCAATAGCGTTATTATATCTGGGATGCCGGGTGGGACGAGTAACAACCTATGCAAGGAGAAGATATCTGCTAGAACCATAAAAAACGCTCCTGCCTACCCCCCTGAGGATATGATCTTTCACCACCTGCACATCTGGGTGATTAACGCTGCTATACACCCTCGTACCGTAGTTCGATTATATGCTTCCGTTCAAGAAAACGCAAACAAATAGTATGTTTATCTCAAGCAGCTACCACCCACCTGACTTATGGATTTCCTCCTTCATTCACAATACCACCTTTAACAAACGATCCCACCCGGCAAAGTCTTTTTCAAATGTCACGGACGCCTGCGGCCAGAGATTACTGAGCGAATGAACAAGCCTTTCACGCTGTTGATAGCCAATTTCCAACAACAAAACCGCATGTTCCTTCAGCTTCCCTGATTGTTGCGCTTCCTTGAAGAAGCGTTCTAACAGGTCTAACCCCTGTGTACCACTGAAAAGGGCAAGATGCGGTTCATAGTCAAGCACATCCGGAGCCAGTATCTCCATCTCGTCGGTGCCCACATAAGGCAGGTTAGCAGTGATAATATCAAGAGGTTCGGGCAAGGCTGAGAGGAGGTCACTATGAACTAATCGAACGCGCTGTTCAACAGAGTGACGCTGACAATTAATGCGAGCAACTTCAAGGGCTTCGGAGGAAATATCACTGGCGTAGAGATAGGGCAGTTCTGGTACCTGTACAGCAATAGTTATGGGAATGATACCAGAACCGGTACCAATATCAGCCAAAACAGGTGTTTGTCCGGTAGCAAGCAAAGCGCGGACTATCTTTATAGCTGCTTCAACCAGTAATTCTGTCTCCGGCCGTGGAATGAGAACCCGTTTATCAATATAGAAATCAAGGCCGTAAAACTCTTTGTGCCCTACAAGGTAGGCAACTGGTTCACCATGTTTCCGGCGCTCAAGCAACTGGTGATATTGCCGTTCTTGTTCAGCAGTAAGAGGTTCTCCTGAAGACGCGATTAGCGTAGCCCGGTCTACCTGTAACACATGTCCTAACACCAGCGAAGCCCGCCTCAAGATCGTGCCAGAAATTGATACGCTCTTCACCAAGATACCAGCAGAGATAGATTTCACGACCACTACGCAGGCTGAGAAAATCGATCAGACCTCGCTCGGGGTCTTTCAAGACGCAGCCGAAACCGGTCAGTTCATCAAGCAGCTTACGCAGCGTTTGCGCCTGCTGAGATAGCTCTCTCTGAAGGTTCACGATGCGGTCTTGCAGGTGATAGCCGTTGCCAGCCGCCTGCATACGCAGGGCGTCAAGTTCCTCCTGGGTTTGCAGGACGGACTCATACTTAACCTGTATCTCGCGCAGTACAACGGAGATCTGTGGCAATAGGGCCTCAGCCTCTTCACGAGTGAAGTAATGTGCCATGATACATTGCCTCTCAAGCAAGATTAATGTTTTGGCGTTGGGCCTGGTGTAGGTGACTTGTTTGGTGTTCCAGTCGGAATTGTTGTCGGTGTCTGTGTACCTCCAAGATTAATAGTAAGATCATCAAAAGTCTTGAAGTTTACTACTGTGCCTCCTGTCATATAATCACCTTTGATTGTATCACCGGGCTGTACAAGTGGAAGCTTAGGCGAAAGAGACAGGTTGGCGGTGAAGATGGTATTTTGCCCACTGATCTGGATGTAATAAATGGTGTTGCTACCCTGCTGCACGGATGATATACGCAACACTTTACCAAGCACTGTCTGAGTCGTTCCCCCACTGGGCGTATTCCCTCCATTCCCTTGCTGTGTGAGCCATTGCTGATAGTCCTGCAAGGCCTGAGGAAGTGATGCTTCATATTGTACATTACTACCGTTCAGGTTTCTGGCATCTACTACCCCGACTGATTGGAAGCCGCCATTGCCCGAACTTTGTACGTAGATGGCGATCCAGGTCGGGACCCCGTAAATCTGGTAGAGTTGAACGCTGGCCACGTTGTAATTGCGAATATTCTTGCTATTAGACTGAAAAGTACTCTGTACGTTACTCCCGATACCCAATCCGGCCAGCGGATAGAAATGCGCTTCATTTTTATGCGTATCAAAAAGGAAGACACCCGTACTTGACTGGTCATTGGTCGAGGAAGAGGTCATGGGAATGAGCCATACAGGCTGGTCGACATTATTATAGAGCAGTTCTGGATCACTCGCCGGAGACTGCTGCCCCATACCGGAGGGGTTAAACCAGGGAGCGGCATGATAAAGTCCCCACCATGTGAGGTAGTCGGTCACAGTTTGAGCAGGCATTACACGGTCTACCCAGGTTGGCACATTCTGTGGTTGATACTTCTTGATCTCGCCCGTGTGTGCATTTACTATGAGCACCTCCGAGAGTACGTCGCCTATGTAACCGCGGCTCGGCTGCATGAGCGATATGGTCCAATAGGGATGGAAAGAATCGTCAAGTTCCAGGGTTGGGTCAACCAATTTTCCATAGGTATAGCCATTGAGGTAGACATGACGTAACAGATCCTGGTTGAGGAGCGCACCGGGCAGGAAGGCAAGAGCAGCACTTGCTTCGGTATGTAAGACTGGCACTTGTTCAGGGTTTTCCGCGTCTACTACTACGAAACCCGGCGTCGTCGGGCTGTTCAAATTGGCAAAAACGTTATTATACGACAACGGCCCAACATAATAGAGATGATGGTTGATAGATTGCAACGTATAGCTATCCGGATCGATGCTATATGTTGAGCCAAGGTTCTGCCCGTTAGAGCCAAGTACCTGCTGGCCTTTGTAAATCGCAATGCTCTTGCTGACCAGTACAATATGATTTTGATCGGTCGGTGGCAACTTAGGAGAGGATTCCGTGCGCACCTGAGGTATAGCGGCAAGGGCTTTGGCGTTACTGTCAAACCAGGTGGTGAAGACGACGATCAAACCACTGACAACGATACCAATGACAGCCGCGACCACCAGACCAAAGATTCCTGCCGCGATAGTTCCCCGTGAGGCGCTCGCAGGCAATTTGGTGGGACTATTCTGTGACGAACGAGAACGCCCCTGGCTTACAGCCGAGGCATCTTCCAGCGCATTGAGGGCTGGGCGAGCGAATGCAAAGAGATTCGCTATGCTGCTAATGACAAGCGGCCACAATAACCACTGCCAGCCCCAAAACGGACCCGTCAGGGCGGGCTCTGAGAAGTAAAGAATGAGCAAGCACAAAATGTAGTTCAGGACAAAGTACGCGGCGAACCACCTGGAAAATTTTTGCCCATCAAATGCCTCGCGGCGACCAAAACCAAGACGGCCGATCGTCAGGATAGCCATGACAATAAGCGTACCAATGAGTGCAAGCAGGAAAATGATCATTTCAGCCTCGCTTTTTTTATTGCAGGTAGTGTGGCCTCTCATCAACCGATGTCGTTTTGTAATATGACATCCAAAGGAGCCACACGCCACGTATAGATTGCGTATGGAATAAACCGACGCTATTGTAGCGTTCTTTTTGGCAGGTGCGCAACTGGTTTATCCTCTGTAATAGAGTATACACCTCCACTTCAATGGTTCACCTTTGGACTACGAGGAGAGATTTGTAACACTTTACGGTTTTACAAGTCTATATTGTATTATCTTCTCCTGAACGTCTATTGGAGGCGTTTTTCTTAAGAAGAGTTCGGTAGTAGTACACCTTTGATAGATAATGATAGAGATATATCTCAAGGAGCATTTGACCCATGCAATGGTTTGGTAAAAAATCTGCGCAGCGAGCGCTAGATGAAAAAAGGCCCGATGGCAAAGATCGTCTTCCACCAGGACAATACTTGACGAAAAAGTGGCCGGTGTTAAGCTATGAGCGTACACCTCAACAACTCCCCCCGGATTGGAAACTGAAAGTAACCGGGAAAGTCGAGCATCCTCTTGAGTTGACGTGGGAGGAATTCCTCGCTCTGCCACGCACCACCTTTACGGCCGATATCCACTGTGTGACGACATGGAGTCGCTACGATAATACCTGGGAGGGTGTGCATATCCGCGAGATTTTAAGGCGCGCCAAACCGTTGCCGAGTGCAAAATTTGTGACGGCGCACTCCTGGACGGGCTATACGACGAATCTCCCTCTTGCTGACCTTGATGACGATGATGTGATGATCGCTCTCAAACATGATGGCCAGGATTTGGAGCCTGAGCACGGTGGCCCTGTTCGCTTGCTGGTGCCAAAGCTTTACTTTTACAAAAGTGCCAAGTGGCTTGATGGCCTGGAGTTTATGGAGCGCGACCGTCCTGGTTTCTGGGAGCAGCGCGGCTACCACAACCACGCCGACCCATGGACCGAGGAACGCTACTGGTAACAGTTTGTGAGGCGATGGACTACAAGGCCGCTTCCACGGGGGAGCAGCCTTGTAGTCCATCGCCTCGATAGTATTACTTCTCTAGAGTACTCTTCGTATTGCGCTCACCATCGTATGTGAGCAAGATGCGTTTGCCCTCGTAGACCGTCTCAAGATGGACCGGACGACCCCACAGGGTATAGACATGCTGGAGCGTCTTCTCAGCATAATTCAGGTCGAGTTCCTGGCCCTCAAACATATGCTTGATGTAAAGCTCCCGGTTGCCGCGATAATCTCCGTTGTCAACGACCAGGTAGGGGTAGCCGAAGTTGGTCAAACTAGCAACGATTCCATCGCGTACTTTCTCCCAGCTCTTCTCTGAGATAACCCATTCATCGCCATCCTTCTTGAAGAGGTAGAGATCGAGATCCTTGACCAGGTCTTCAGTCAGGTAGTTACGCAGGAATGAAACGTCATTGTCCAATTCGCGCACTTCGAATAGCTTCTGATGCCCCATGCCTGGCTTACGTCCAAATCTCTGCTGCTCCTCTGTGGTTGGATTATCCCAGCGTCGCTCGATATCCTCGAACATCTTGAAACCTATGTAGTATGGATTGAGCGAGGTGCGTGAGGGTGAGAGGACGCCAGAGTGTAACTGTGCGAACTCGATGATTTCGGAATCGGTGATGACGCCGCGTTCGCCCAGCTGGCGCATAATGCGCGAGTGCCACAGGCTGTTGTGGTGCACCATACCATTAGCGACGTAGCGATGCGAGTTTTCTACCGTTATATCATATACATCGGCTACGCCATGCTCGATACTCACTACTTCATCTGTAGGGTCTTCTTTTAGAAACCACTGATGTCTTGAGAGATACTGGTCCAGGTTTTCACGCTTACGAGCAAGGCCAAAGTTGATTTCATCTGCGAAAACGCGGGCTGACATACTCTTAATTCTCACGTTAGGACCATAACGGCGCGTGAGTATACCATAGTTCAGGAGCAATACCTGCAATGTCTGAGCAAGATCTTCACTGAAGGTAGATAATATCACGCCTTCTTTGGTTGAAGCACAGCCATCGCAATCGAAGTATGCTCGCAAGAAAGCGCTCAGGACTGCTTTAGGTGAACGTAAGATGACAGATGGAATACGTTTCTGGCGCGCCTTTGCCCGTAGATCGATGCCGAGCGATTGCAGAAGATCAAGAACATTTGCTGAATAGAAGACGACACGCCAACGGCCGCCTTTTCCATTGAGCGTCCTGTCATCCCATGTCGGGACAGCCTCGATTGCAAACAGTTCCAGGACGAGTTGTGCATAGCGATCAGCTAACTCACGATCACCAGTTGTGTAACCGATTGTATTCTTTGAGACGTGAATATTGCCATCGCCAATGAGATAACCAAGAAATTCAGCAAACGACGCGGTGACATGGGTAGGTGTTACGAGCGGCAGGCGCTGACCGTATAAAGGTTTGCCTTTATTACCAAACTGGTAGCCAGTGCTCTGGATAGCTGAAGCAATGCGGTCGGCGGCAAAAGTGGTCTTGCCACTCATGGAAAGGTAGACGGTATGAACCCCCACTCCTGCGGCTTGCGCCACGTCTACTACGGTAGGAGCGACGATGCTTACAGGAGATGCGATTGGTACAAGTTGTTCAGGCCAGAGATTGTCGCCAACGCTCAAAGGAATGCTCTGACCAACCTTTATGTCTTTAAGCGCGACCCATTGATCCGGGCCTGTATTTAGTTTATGTTCATCGGCTCCCTCCAGGACAAGGCCCCGGCGTGTACGCAGGCGGATAGTGGAAGCATTGCGACGAACGTGGCGGTCAGTAATGCTGTCTCGTGCTCCATTGCCGCTACCTACGGTCACTCCTTCTCCCTGAGCCAGGAGTTCATGCAACGTATCATAGCGGAGAAGTCCACGCTCTGTGAGAACGAGGCTTTCTCCTGTGAGGCAGGCCCAGCCCTCATTCATGACCTTGGTCTGCGCCTGGGGAATAAAGTAGAGCATCTCGGTGCGCACGATCTCGATGATATCACGCTGCCAGGGCTGTAGATGGGGAGCGTAACGCATTAAGAAAAGCAGGATATCTTTCTCTGGCTTTTCAGGAAACTTTGGCGGTCTGCCGGGCCTACGGTCACGCTCCTCCTCGGCCTCTTTCGCCTTTCGATCAAGGCCCCAGAGGTCATCGTATTCGGTTGTCGGCCGTGTGGATTTCTGTTCTTCCTTCTTAGGGGATTCATCTCCATGCAGCAGCAAATTGTAGTCAATGTGCTCCTGGATGGAGAGCGCCGCATCCAGAAAACGCTCGACCTCCGCTTTGCCGTGATCGAATTCGTACTTGGCAACGCGCTCGGCGTGAATACTAACTTTGTCGATCATGCGGCGGGAAGTGCTCTGGAAGTACGCGTTATTCTTGAAAAAGTCGGTATGGCCGAAAACATGTGCGGCCACAAAGGTATTTTGGAGGAGATTATTCATATCCATCAGGAAGGCGTAGCTAGGATTGGTGTTGACCACCATCTCATAGATTTTGCTCAACCCGAAGTCATACTGCATTTTTTGCCGGTAATAAGCTTTACCGTGCGTCCAGTGGCTGAAGCGACCAGGCAAACCATAGGAGGCAAACTCGTACATGATGGTCGCGGGTACCAGTTCAAAGTGTGTAGGAAAAGGATCAAGTCCAAACTTGAGAGCCTCCTCCCAGGCACAATCTATTGCATCTCGCAGTCGTTCGATCTCACTATCTGCCATACAACAGGCTCCTTCCAGGGTAGAGATCAAGAGTTTTCAGTTTCACCACTCACTAATTCATCGCAATTCTCTCTGATTTTGCGATATAAATTTTCAATGTGGGGATGCTCCCCACATTTCATTTACTGAGAGGTCATCGCCCCACGGTACTCGATTCTACCGACCCTCACAATCAGCCGATGGCGAGGGGATCACGTTGGGCGAAGAACTTCCGCAGAGCGGGATACACTTCCTTTTTATCAGAGATAGTCACGGCGATGAACTTTTTG
>MNIY01000039.1 GCA_001919995.1 Ktedonobacter sp. 13_1_20CM_4_53_11 | reverse complement strand
CCTGCACAGTCCCATCAGCACTCCCCGAGGCGATACGGTAGCCATCAGGTGACCAGGTCACCGCATTCACATTCTCAGAGTGACCGCCATAGGTGTAAAGAGGATGTGGTGCAAAGACCCATATCTCCATACCACCACCAGCTACCGCCAATCCTAGTGCCGCCATCCCTATTATCACTGCACGCCGGGATATCTTCTTGCTCGGTTGAGACCGTGCTGGAATTTGTGAAGGCGAGAGCATTCTTTGCTTTGATACAGCAGCAGCCGTGGGCGTGGATCGTGTTGGTGGAAGGGGTGTTTTTCTTACAAGCTGTGCTTCAATCCCCTGTAGTTCTTGATAAACAGCGGCCATACTCCCGGGCCTGTTGGTAGCATTCATCTCCACCATCTGCCCAACCAGTCCTTCTAGCTTAGCCGGTACCCTTGACAGGGGAGGAAAGGTGAACGGGTTGGGCGTGTTGGTACCTGGATCATATCCAGAAAGCAACTGATGCAGCAGTGCTCCCAGGCTGTAGATATCCGATTGAGGCGTTGTCAGCTTGCCAAATTGCTCTGGTGCAGCGTACCCAACCGATCCATAGGAAACCGTATCTTGCGCCTGTCCCGCTTTGAAGAGGCGTGCAATGCCAAAGTCGATCAGGTATATCTCCCCGGTTGGAGTGCGCATAACATTGGTGGGTTTGAGATCGCGGAAAATGATTGGTGGTCGATGACTGTGCAGGTAATGCAGCACATGGCTGAGCTTCATCCCTATCTTGAGGGTTTCTTTTAGAGGAAGCCGGCCACCAGGGGCCTTCTCCAGGTACTTTTCAAGGTTTTCTCCTTCGATGAAGTCCATGACGAGATACCAACGTCCCCCCTCTTCGAAATGGTCATGGATCTTGGGCAGACTCGGATGGCTGAGATCGACAAGCAGGTAGGCTTCTCGCTCAAAAGATTCGATGGCTTCTATAAGTTCCCGGGGAGATAGTCCATGCTGGTTCATCTCTTTGACCGCAACAGGCCGATTCTGGAAGAGGCGATCTTCCGCTTTGTAGACGACCCCCATGCCTCCCTTGCCAATCGGTCTGAGAATCCGGTAACGTCGCTTGAGCAGATGGTTCGATGTAAGAAGCCCAATGCGAGTGCTAGGTGCTGATCCTACCAGGAGATATTGTTGGGAAGATATGTCAGTTCGCAAAGGTCTACCACAAGTATTGCAAAATGTAGCTTGTGCTCGATTCGCTGCACCACAGATAGAGCAGTAGAGATGTGAAGAAACCATTCGTCTCTCTCCGTAACTATTCAAAAGCGGCAATACTCCTGCGGATAATCCCTGGTATGGGAAAGTTCATAGTTCCCGCAGTAGTTATGCCGCTTTCTTTAGTATGATGAGGAAGCGTCACGAAAACGTCATAAGCATCGTCATGTGCAGTAAGTGAAGTGCAGCTTGTACCACCTCTAGTACTTTGTGTCTATTATCCACCACATATCGCCAGCGCAAAGTTTAGATCTCTTGAACACGCTTGCTGGCGGCAGCATCCCCCCTGCTACCGCCTACCCCCCACAGCTTCGGAGATGGGGAAATGATCGGCTCGCGTGGAAAGGAGAAGACATGTTAAAGGCCAAGGTACAAGCAACCCGGGCGTGGGAACAGCCCTATGTGCGCCTGGCAGGAGTATGGATAACGATCCTGATTGTTGCGACACTCCTGGTCGCTACGCTTTTAAGTAGTCCATTTCATCCACAAAATAAAGCGAAAGCTGCTGCTCAAGGGTATTGGCATACCAGTGGTACGCAAATTCTGGATGCGAATAACCAGCCAGTACGCATCGCTGGCATTAACTGGTTCGGCTTTGAAACAGCCAGCTATGTCGTTCATGGTCTCTGGTCCCGGAACTACAAAGATATGCTGGACCAAATTGCAAGGCTGGGCTACAACACGCTGCGCTTACCCTATTCGAACCAACTCTTCGACGCTGGTAGTACGCCCAACGGGATAGACTTCACGAAAAATCCTGATCTCCAGGGGCTGAACGGACTCCAGATCATGGATAAGATCATTGCCTACGCGAGCCACATAGGTCTACGCATCATCCTCGACCATCACCGCCCTGACTCTGGCGCACAAGCGGCGCTCTGGTATACCTCTGCCTATCCCGAGTCGCGTTGGATCTCCGATTGGAAGATGCTCGCCACCCACTATAAAGATAATCCCATGGTCATCGGCGCTGACCTGGACAATGAACCGCATGTCCCGGCCTGTTGGGGATGTGGCGACACGACCGTCGATTGGCGCCTGGCCGCTGAACGTGCAGGTAACGCGATCTTGTCGGTCAATCCGAACTGGTTGATCTTCGTCGAGGGCGTCGATTGCTATGGCCCTGGTGGCTCAACGAATGAGCCAGAGTGCTACTGGTGGGGAGGGAATCTGCAAGGAGTCAGCAGCTACCCGGTGCAACTGAACGTGCCCAATCGCCTGGTCTACTCCGTGCATGATTATCCTTCAACCATTTATCCCCGTTCCTGGTTTAACGCGCCGAACTATCCTCACAACCTGCCAGGTGTGTGGGACTCCTACTGGGGCTATATCTACAAAAAAGGTATCGCTCCCGTATGGGTCGGCGAGTTTGGTACCAAACTACAGAGCACCTCGGATCAGCAGTGGCTCAGCGCCCTGGTCAGTTATCTCGGGACTGGCGCTTCAGGGATCAATTGGACCTTCTGGTGTTGGAACCCTAACTCTGGTGACACTGGCGGCATCTTGAATGACGACTGGACAACGGTGAATACTGCGAAGCAGAATTATCTCACTCCCATTGAGTTTCCGTAAGCCAACACTGGTGAAATGGCTTTTAACAACATCCTCCGGACAACCACCGATCATGAACATGAACAAAATAATTCGGACACCCGTAGGTGCCGATTGATCGTGCACATGGCCGATTGATCGGCCCTGTGTGGATGTTCCAATATCCAGATTATTTTGTTCATGTTCATTATCCTCACAACCGTGCGACGCTTATCTTATGCCTGGAAGGCGTTTTCCAGGTATAACAGGATGAAAAACTGGTATGCTATGAACACTTATTACGTCCTGTCCGTAACCGGTACCGAGATCGATTACGAACTCACTTGTATAGTAACACACCTTGTGGCTGAGATAACAAGCCAGGAAAGATAGCTATGGCAGAGAAAATCACGATACGTGACATCGCTCGATTCGCTGGCGTTTCCAAAGCTACCGTCTCGCGGGTATTGAACCAGAAGCCAGACGTGGACCCTGACACACGTGAGCGCATCCTGCGTATCATGGAAGAGCAGGCATTTCTGCCCAGCATCACCGCTTCCAGTTTGGCTGGAGGGCGCAGCCGGCTCATTGGCGTCCTGATCCCCTCATTGACGTGGCCTTTGATCCCAGAGATCATGCGCGGCGTTTCTGAGATGGTAATACAAACCCCTTATGAGCTGCTACTCTATAGCATCACTCACGAGCAAGATCGCAACGAAAAGGATCAGGGCGATGTGATCAACCGTATCCTGGCTACCCAGCTGGCTGCTAGTTTGCTCGCAGTATTTCCTGGCCAATCAGCCCGGTATCTCACCAGGTTGCATGAGCAGGGGTTTCCTATTGTGATGATCGACGACCAGGTGAAGCCGACGAGTATTCCCTGGGTGAGTGCCGACAATCGAAGGGGCGGCTACGCTGCCACGCGGTATCTGCTTCAACTGGGTCACCGGCGTATTGCGCACATTCAAGGGCCATTGAAATATCTTGTCTCCCATGAACGCTATCAGGGCTATTGTGAGGCATTGAGCGAGGCCGGTATAACCCCTGATCCAACGCTCGTGATAGAAGGAGATTTTATGCCTTCGGGTGGGCGTGCCTGCGCTGGCAAACTCCTCGCTCTGGAAGATCGGCCCACCGCCATATTCGCTGCCAGTGATCAGATGGCCTATGGCGCGCTGGAAGCTGCCGAGGAGTATGGTTTACGGGTACCAGAGGATCTGTCACTCATTGGTTTCGATGATATCCCTCTGTCTGCTCACACACGACCAGCCCTCACAAGCGTACGACAGCCATTCTATGAAATGGGGCAGCGTGCCATAGCATTGCTCTTGTCTCTGCTGGAGTCGCCTCGCCCACTAAGTAATGGGCGATATCCAGGTTCGCTTCAAACCTATGCTTTTCTCCCGCCAGTCAAGCAGAGCGAGCCTATTCGCCTCCAATTGGCGGCGGATCTTGTAGTGCGTGCATCTTGTAGTACTCCCCAGGCTCTCTCCGTCCCAGCGCCGGAGTAAGTAATTGCAGGATCCTGGGGAAACCGTAGGTGCCGATTTATCGCGCACATCGCCGATTTATCGGCCCTGCGTGGATATTTCGATATCCGATGTATTTTGTTCATGTTCATTATCGGCCCTGGATCTCATCCACGAACTTAGCGAATGCGCCACTAGGGGAGAGGAACTCGCTCTCTACTTTTTAGAGGTCCTGAGATGAGGCTGTATTATTGTTCTGTTGTCGTTATGAGTATGAAGAAGGTAGGAGCTTGTCGTTTCGTATCCGCAACGTTTTGGCTGATGGCTGCTCTAGTCGAGCACCCGATGATTCGTTTAATTCAATGCTAGGAGGTTTCCTATGATACCACACTCAACGTCCTCTTATGGAAGTCTCTACGTTCGTGGCAAAGTTTTTGCCCTGATCTCACTACTACTTGTCCTGGTCACGCTTCTGGCTGCCTGTGGCGGCCCCTCGAACCCGAGTACCTCCAGGTATGGAGGGACACTCACAATGGTACCTGGCCCGACTGGAGACTACACCCGCAACTTTAACGTATTTGCCACCGGATCGGTCTTGAATGGCGCGCAAGGCTTGGTCTATGAGACCCTCCTTTTCTTCAACCGCGAAGATGGGAGCGTGAAACCCTGGCTCGCATCGAGCTACCAGTTCTCAAGCGATGCCACCAGCATCACCTTCAACCTGCGTCCAGGCGTTCAGTGGTCGGATGGCAAGCCCTTCACGAGCGCTGATGTTGTCTTCACACTGAAGATGATTCACGATCACCCTGCCGTTGATTACAGTGGCCTCTGGAATGTGATTACGAGTGTATCGGCCCCCGATAATCACACCGTCATCGTGAAGCTGAAGCAGCCCTCGGTGCCGATTCTGTGGTACCTGGGCGGCCAGACGTACATCCTTCCCCAGCATCTGTGGTCCAGCGTGAGCAACCCGGTCACCTACACGAACCCTGACCCTGTAGGCACAGGACCTTACGTGCTCAAGTCTTTCACGCCACAGCTTTACGTTTTTGACCGCAATCCTCATTTCTGGCAGCCTGGTAAGCCTTACATCAACGAAATACGTTACCCTTCCTTCAACTCAAATACGAGCGCTGACCTGCTGCTCTCACAAGGTGCGGTAGACTGGACCGGTCTGTTTACCCCGGACGTCAATAAAACGTTTGCGAACCGTGACCCGGCGCATAATCACTACTGGTTCCCGCCAAACAACGTCGTCACACTCTACCCGAACACTGCGAAGTATCCTTTTAACGTGCTTGCGGTACGTCAAGCCATCAGTGTGGCCATTGATCGCAACAAGCTCTACCGTATTGGCGAGAACGGATACGAACCGCCTTCTCACCCTACGGCATTAGTCTTGCCTGCGAACCAGGGCACCTTGTCGCCCGACTATGCCAATGCCTCCTTCACAATGGATACCGCCAGGGCCGCCTCATTACTGGTGCGCGCCGGCTTTAAGAAAGGCAGCGATGGCATTTACGTCGATAGAAATGGCAAGCGGCTGGCCTTCAACCTCAATGTTGTGTCAGGCTGGACCGACTGGGTGACTGACTGCCAGATCATAGCGAGCAATTTGCAGGCGGCTGGTATGGACGTGAAGGTGAACGCCATTTCCTACAACTCTTATTACAGCGCCTTGCAGATGGGCTCTTTTGATACGGCCATTTCCTGGACGACTACAGGCCCCACACCCTACTACCTGTATAACTCGATGCTTGGCACCACTAATACAGCGCCCATCGGTCAGCAGGCTACATCGAACTGGGAGCGCTGGAGCGACCCGGCGACAGATAGGTTCCTTCAGCAGTATGCAAGCTCACTTGGTTCGACGGAACAGCAACAGGCGCTTTCTGGCATCCAGAAGATCATGGTTGAGCAGTTGCCCACTATCCCCCTCATCTACGGTGCAACCTGGTACGAATACAGTACAGCTCGCTTCGTTGGCTGGCCTGATCAGCAGCATCCGTATGCGGTGCCTGCGCCTTATGCAGCACCAGACGAAGAGATTGTTGTGCTGAACCTGCATCAGGTATAACGTGCGCTTGTAGTAGAACGTATGGGTGGCCTTCGCACAAGGTCACCCATACTGGAAACCGTGTATACGAAAGAGAAGGAGCATTGCATGCAACATTTGCTACGCCGTAGTGGCTTTTACCTGGTTGCGCTATGGGCCTCGATCACCCTCAATTTTCTCATACCACGGCTTGTCCCTGGCAACCCTGCCCAGGTGCTCATAGCTCGACTTCAGGGACGTATCGACCCACGCGCAGAGCACGCGATGGAGATTGCCTTCGGCATTAGCCATGCAAGCTTGTGGAACCAGTATCTCGAGTACCTTGGTAACCTTGCTCACGGTAACCTGGGTATCTCGATCACCTACTTTCCTACCCCTGTGGCGACAGTGATCAGGCAAGACTTACCCTGGACGCTCACGCTCATGGGAACGGCCGTCGTTATCAGTTTTGTGAGTGGTACGTTGTTGGGGATCATTGTTGCCTGGAGACGCGGTTCGCGGCTGGACGCCTTGCTGCCACCAGCGCTTACCTTCCTCTCCGCCATCCCATACTTTTGGCTCGCACTCATCATACTCTATGTCCTTGGCTTTGTCCTCAACTGGTTCCCACTCAGCGGCGGATACGCCTTGTCGATCGAGCCAGGCTGGACTCCTGATTTCCTGTTGAGTGCTGTCCAGCATGCACTTTTGCCGGCCTTCACCATCGTCATCAGCTCTATCGCCGGTTGGCTGCTTGGCATGCGTAACGCGATGATGACCACCCTCGGTGAAGACTATGTGCTCATGGCCAGGGCCAAGGGGCTTTCTGAGCAACGGGTGATGCTAACCTACGCGGCACGCAACGCCATTCTCCCCAATATTACCGGCTTTGCTCTCTCCCTGGGCTTCGTCGTTGGAGGGGCTTTGCTCACCGAAATCGTCTTCTCCTATCCAGGCATTGGTTTTGCCTTGCTACAAGCAGTCCAGAACTCTGACTACGCCCTGCTGCAAGGCATCTTTCTCATCATTGCCGTAGCAGTGCTGGGAGCCAATTTCCTGGCCGACTTGATGTACGTTGCATTGGACCCTCGCGTGCGACAGGAAAGGAGCTAGCATATGCAACTCGATGAACGGAAAGCAGAACCGGGAGTCAGACAGGTGACGCCGCAACTGCTCCTCCCAGGGGAAAGCGTAGCTACAAGTAGCGCCCCTATAAATAACGACGCCCAGCAGGCACTGCGGCGAGAAAGCCGCTGGGGTGGCCTGGGCAGTTGGCTTGCTGCCAACCCCAAGGTCGCCTTTGGCCTGGGCATCGTTGGTTTCTTCGTCCTGGTGGCTATCCTGGGACCTGTCATCATCCGTCAGAGCCCGACCGCCTTTAGCTCCGATGTGCTTCAACCTCCTTCGACCGCGCACTGGCTGGGTACCACCCAGACAGGGCAAGACGTCTTTGCCCAGGTGGTGATCGGCACGCGCGTATCGCTGGCGGTCGGGCTTGGTACAGGGTTCCTGGCGACGATCGTCTCGGTCATTATTGGCCTGACTGCCGGCTACTTTGGCGGCTTGATCGATGATATGCTCTCGCTCTTAATCAACGTCTTTCTCGTCATTCCTGCATTGCCTCTTGCCATTATCCTGGCGGCCTACTTCCCCTTCCGTGGACCGCTTCCTGTTGCCATCATTGTTACTATCACAGGTTGGGCGTGGGGCGCGCGCGTGCTGCGTGCCCAGACTCTCTCGATGCGCCGGCGAGAGTTTGTGGAAGCGGCCCGTGCCAGTGGGGAGACCTCGCTGCGCATCATCTTCGCTGAGATTCTTCCCAACGTGATTGCGATTGTGGCGGCGGGCCTGGTCGGCACGGTAATCTACGCGATCCTGGCAGAGGTAGGACTGGAATTCCTGGGTCTCGGTGACGTTACCACCGTCAGTTGGGGCACCATATTCTACTGGGCACAAAACAATGAGGCGCTGCTGCTGGGAGCATGGTGGTGGTTCCTGGCCCCTGGCTGCTGCGTGGCGCTGCTGGGAGCGGGATTGGCGTTCATCAACTTTGGTATCGATGAGTTGGCAAACCCGCGTTTGC
>MNIY01000014.1 GCA_001919995.1 Ktedonobacter sp. 13_1_20CM_4_53_11 | reverse complement strand
CAAGTGTATCGATTATACCTGTTGCGAGGTCAGATACATCTAGGTACGAACGAGTACCAGGAAGCCGTAGTAGATTTACGATCCGCGGTGACGCAAGCTGAAAGTTTAAATGATAGTGAATCGATTGAGCGCGCCCGCAATTTACTCGGTAGAGCCTACTTTTTATTGTATAACTACACTCTTGCTATGGAAAATCATCTCCGTAGCAACACAGCTATCGAAAATAGTCAAATCAATGACCCCGTATTCGCGCTCGATGTATACAGTAATTTAGCCAATGATTACTTCCGCCAGGGTGATTTAGAAAAAGCTGTAGCCTTTTATCATCGTGCATTAGATATGTTCGATGGTTTGGAACGTGACAGTAAGAGTTTTGCGCAAAAGTACATGGAGATCAGCCAGAATTATAAAGCGGTTGGCAAGCTAACGATGGCGCGTGAATACGCTCTGCGCAGCCTGGCCCTCTATGAAATGCGGGATGAGCAGAGACTTGTCGGTCTCACCCATCAGCGTTTGGGTAAAACCCTGGAGAAGCAGAACAACCTTGATGAGGCGGAGCAAGAATACAGACGTGCCATTGCCATTGAACAAGACCTCAATGATGCGGTTTCGGCTTCAACCTGTCATACATCGCTGGCGGAACTTCTTTTAAAGCGTGGAAGAACAGAAGAGGCAGAGAAAGAGGCCCAGGAGGCCTTAACATTCGCACGTGCAAGCGGAGATGCTCAGGCGCATGGACAGGCTCTTATTGCGCTGGCCCAGCTACGCCATGAGGCAAAAGACTATGCCGCTGCTGATGAGCTGTTCACCGAGGCTCTCGACCTGCTCGATTCGTCTCAAGCCCACGAAATTGCGGCGAGCGCGTATTTCCGCTATGCCAATCTTTTGGAGGAGCGCGGCGAAGTACAGCGCAGTTTGAACGCCATTAAAAAGGCGTACGAGCACCAGCGTCAAGGGAAACGCGGCGATATCGAATAATCGAATATTGATGTGACGTAACGCGTGTCCACCAGTACGCCCCTACGAAGTATAATGATTTATACATGAACGTAGGGGCGTAATTCGTTGCGTTTCACCTATAATTTGGGTACAATTTGCAAAGGTAGTAATTAACTCCCTATGTAGTGAACGACAGCCTGTCGCTGTGCATACCCATGGTTGGATGTAATTGGGTGGTATGCGACCGATCAGACAGTGTGGAGGAGATTCGTATGCCCTTTACGGCACACGACCTGAGGTATCATGCGGACCAAACCTATCCAGCCTTGTATGCGCACTTGAGTCGGCATGCACAACGTTCTTTAGATGTACTCAAATATGATCCAATTGAGCTAGACATGGTTATAGGACATGTCGTCGAGCAACTTCTACGGATAGGTCTCCTTGGCGGTGAAGATAGAACGCCGCTCACCGTTCTCGATGGGCTGAGCAACGCCCAGTTCTATGCCTTCCTCAATCGGAGTGTTCGCAACAAAGCGATCGACCGGCTGCGTAAAAGAAGGCTCCAAATGATGTATACCACGGATGTCGAGGGAACAGAAGGGGCGGAAGCAGAGGATGATCTGCTGAACGAGGCAACCGAAGCGGTTGGCGGAGGGGTGCCCTTTCCAACCCCGGAAGAGACCGCGCTTGCCCTGGCCTCGCAACAAGAGCTACGCAACCTCCTCAAACACTGTATCAAGGAACTCGGCCCCGCACCCCGTCAGTTGCATGCCATCATACAAGAGCTTGAAGAGTATGACGCGACTGAATTGCTTCGCGGCCTCCTCGAAGAGCTACCACGTAAAGCGCTTTTCAACAGTAGTGAAGCTATTGCTAACGCGAGTCAGCATAAGGATCACGCACACAAAAAATTACGTCATTGTCTCCAACAGCAAAGTACCAATTTGACAGTCATCGTTGCCTTGCGTTTGACAGAATATGGAGTATATTCTACGCACTCTCAAGAGTTTCTCGTGGATATTCAGACCCTGGCGCAGGATGATCTTTCCGAAGATGACGTGCGGTTAGGCCTGGATAAACTGGTGGATGAAGGATTACTTGAATGGCGTGAGGATGAGGATACAGTCATTCGAATCACATCGGCCCAGATGAAACAGTTATCGCGTTTCTATAGGGAGGAATGAGTAGCCTTATATGCTCAGGAAAGGTCAAATATGAACGAAAACAAGCAATTCGACGATGCGTCAAAAGATCGCAGCGAGCATATAAAGCTGGCCAGGTGGTTGCACGATCTACTGGCGAAATCATCACAAGATACAACAAACCTGTCTACAATAGCTGGAGGAGATGAGAGCGAGTCTGAATTATTGCTCGGTGGTGATTATCACCCTCGCTTTTATCAGCAATTACCTGACTTCATCATGGCCCTTCTGCGGAACGACCCGAGGGCAACTATCCATTATGCTCCGCTGCTTTATCACCTGGCGGGGTGTAATATTTGCCACAGCGCTTACCTGGAACTCTATGATGCACTGCGCCATGCTGCCGAAGTTGGCGATAACGAGCCGGTCATCGATTACGGTAGTCGCCCACTGGCGTCAATTCCCGCAGTAACGTTGGTAAATCTCTGTCAATTCTTGATTGGGCAGGCAGAGGCGGTACTGCGCCAGGCTCGCCGCGATCATATCGATGGAGAAGCATATGCCCGTTCTTTATTGCAGTGGGCAATGAGGGTGAGCGCCCAAATAACGCAGAGCAGCCAACGCGTCAAAGCGCTGCGTGACCTTGTTCGGGTAGCGACAATCACTGAAGGTCCTCACAGCCCTGGAGAGCAAGTACAGGCAGCGCGTTCCTACTCACCCTTGATTGGCGCGGGAGGAAGTCGTCGCGGAAAAGTGTTGCGCAGAGCAGATGTGCCTGTGCGCTCTGCGGAAACTCCGGCAGAGCAGGCGATCATCCTCCTGCAGTCAAGCCCGTTGGAGGGGAGCATCACCCAGCACGAGGATACGCTCGAACTCCATTTGCAGGACCTGGATGAGAAGTTACGCGGCCAGCATCTGATCATATCTGTACCACTGGGTTCATTGATCGAACCTGTACGCTGGATCGGTGGCAATCCGCGGGCCATTCGCACAATTGTTCCTGTGGATAAAGACGGCAGAATAGTAACGCCCCTCGGCCAGACCGATTTACGGCTCAACAATCCAGATGAGCGCAACCTGTTGGAGGTAATGTTCTTGCGATTAGAGGTGCGTCCCGCTGGATAAGGGTTGAGGTTGAAATTCGACTGTGCCGCTTTTTCCTCCGCTCTTTGAGGCGACATATGCCTGCTCGAGTGTGATTGTTGTGTCGACTCCTTTACACATATCATAGATGGTCAGCGCGGCCACTGTAACAGCTGTAAGCGCCTCGACATCCACCCCTGTCTTATAGTTTGTGCGCGTACGCCCCTCGATCTCGACCAGGCCCTGTTCGCTGTCAACTGTGAAAAGGATATCGATGTGGGTCATGGGCAGAGGGTGGCAGAGAGGAATGATCTGCGGGGTCTGTTTGGCTGCCATAATGCCGGCGATCTTGGCTACTTCTAAAACACTCCCTTTAGAGACCTGGTTCGTTTCGATCAGCTGCACGGTTTGCGGTGCCATGCGCACTCTAGCCCTGGCGATAGCTTCGCGCACCGTCTCCGGTCGATCGGTGACATCTACCATGTGAATGTTACCGCTTTCATCTAGATGGGTGAGGTGTTTGTTTGTGTCCGATGTCATGGGCGATTACGCCTCCTTTCCGTTTCTTCTAAAGTATATCAGGGAATCAATCCACTAAACAATCCAACAGGCAGGATCTTTGGCAACTCATCATCGCTGCACATCACATGGTAGACGCTGAAGAGCGGTCAGTCCTGGTAGGTGGAGTCAAGCTGCTCTTTTCTGAATACCGCCACATTGCCAGAGCTTATCCACTTATGTTAGAATGGTTGTGTTAGATGGAGTGTGTGGGATGAAGTTTTGAGTTCCTTACAATAAGGCGAGCACGCCGGGAGTCAACACAGTGTCTACCAAACAAGAGGGGATGGAACAACCTTTAGAGGAGCACGAGCAAGCAGCTCGCTCTTTTATGGCCTCCCACGCGCAAATCGTCTGGAGCGTTTCCACCGGTACAACGGTCGATGATGCTCCGCTTTGTCGGGTCTTTATAGGACAAGGCGAGGAAGAGATGCGGGGCCAGAGCTGGCTGGAGGCGGTTCATCCCGATGATCGAGAGCGCATGATGTATACCTGGAGGAATACTCTCGTCACCCTGAAGGCCTGTGAAACCTCGTGTCGTCTCCGGCGTCCCGACGGCAGCTATGGTACCTTCGCCGTGCGCGCAGTACCCCTTTTCGAGCAGGATGGGCGCGTCCGCGAGTGGATGGGAGTGAGTACCGACATTACAGCACACCAACGGCTGGAAGACGAACTGCGTGCCAGTGAGGAGCGCTTTCGTCTCACCTTCGAACAGGCCGCCGTTGGCATTGCGCACGTCGGGTTCGATGGTCGCTGGTTGCTCGTCAACCCCAAGCTCTGCGATATTGTGGGGTACGCGCAGGAGGAATTACTTGTTCAGACGCTCCACGCAGTACTGATGCCTGACGATCTCTCCACCGCCTTTACCGATGCGCAGCGTTTGATCACGGGTGAGCAACAGACGTACGCCAGGGAATTGCGTTTCCGGCGAAAAGACGGCGTGCTGGTCTGGGTCAACCTGACCGTGACGCTCGTGCGCAACCAGGCGGGATGGCCCCTCTACTTCCTCGCAATCGCCGAAGATGTCACCGCCCGCAAGCAGGCGGAACAGCAACGACAGTTGAACCAGCTCAAAGATCAATTCATCCTGCATATGAACCACGAACTGCGGACCCCTCTGACGTCCCTGCTGGGTTCCCTCGATTTATTGAGGATGCAGCAGGGACAGCTGGACGCAGCTTCGCAGGCACAATTTCTCGAAACGGCGATTAGCAGCTGCGGAGAACTCCTCCAACTCGTCAATAGCGTGCTCGATGCGCTGACGATCACGGAACAGATGATACCGCCCCAAGGCGAGGAGATTGCCGTCGCTTCTCTCGTGCGTGATGTGCTTGAGCACCTTGACCCTGGCGAGGAACAGGTGGATCGTCTCTCCCTGGACATTCCTGACCGGTTGACTGTGTGGGCAAACGAGCAGCTTCTGCGCCAGGTCCTGCGGAATCTCCTTTCCAATGCGTTCAAGTATTGCCCCAAACCCGCTCCTGTGGTCGTCAGCGCAGCCCCGATCGACCAGGACGAACGGGGAGCTCACTTTGCCCCGTCTGTCTGCATCGGTGTGCAAGATGCAGGGCCCGGCATTCCTCCCGAGGAATTGCCACTACTCTTTCAACAGTTCACGCGTCTCAAACGTGACCTTTCCGGACAGGCGGGCGGCAGCGGGCTGGGACTCTATATCAGCAAGCGGTTTGTGGAAGCCATGGGAGGCCGGATCTGGGTGGAGAGTCCAGGGATAAACCGTCAGGGCAGTCGTTTTTGTGTGCTGCTTCCTGGCCGCCCGTCATCACCGGGAACGACTGGAGCATAGCGGATGAGCGTTGGGAACGACCTAAAGAAGTGATTATTGGTGCTAGATGCACTTGCGCTGCCAAATTGGATTTCAAACTAGCTCATCATGACTTAAGTAACCTCACCATGACTTTGGGTCTATATTTTTCCCTCTTAACGTCATATCCTGGTATACTTTCATAAGCTACAGGTATTGCATGTACTGATGGGAAAAGCTGATGTAGCCGCAGGGTTGATCGTTGGGCTGCCAGTTTGCAGACGAACTAGACAGAGAAAAAGAGATTGAGAACTTAAAGCAGGAACTTGAGAAGGTCAATCGAGGGCAGTGCAAATGGGCGTAAATGTAGGAGCACCTGTTGCGGATAGTCTTGAAACATCCTCATTGAAAGAGATGGATTGGGAACAATTGCTCCAGGGGTACAATGATCTGTTAGAGCAGAAAAAGGCCCTGGAGATGCGCGTCTATAAAAGTGAGGAGCGGCGCCGTGCTCTGATGCATATACTCAGTGATCTGAACAACGTCAATCGAAAGCTGGCCAATCAGCGCAAGGCTATGATTCATATATTGGCTGACTACGAACAGGACCGCGACCGGCTTGCCAGACAAACTGAGCGCCTGGATAATTCCAGACGCGCCATCATGCACATTCTTCAGGATTCGCACAAGTCTAATTTGCGCCTGGAAAATAGTCGCAAGGCTATGATTCATATCATGAGCGATTTGAAGGATACCACAGAGGAGGTTCAGCGACGTGAACATGAGCTACGTGAGAAGCAAGAGCAGTTAGTACAGGCGGGCAAACTGGCAACACTTGGAGAGCTTACTACCGGCGTGGCACATGAGCTCAATAACCCTTTGAACAACATTGGCCTGTTCATAGGCAATGTTATTGACCTGATCGAACTTGGGGAAGCTGACCCTCAGCGTATGCTCCATGAACTGCATAGCGCAATGCAGCAAGTGCACAAAGCAACAGAAATTATTTCGCACTTGCGGACATTTGGACGTGCTGCAACAGTGAGCCGCGAACCTGTGGTTATCAACCAGGTTATCCAGCGCGCTATCTCGCTTGTGCATAAACAACTGCACCTGCGACAGATCGAAGTGCAATTACGTTTTCCCTCTGAAGATGTGATCGTGATTGGCAATGCCATACAAATGGAACAAGTCTTCATTAATTTGCTGACGAATGCTCGGGATGCTTTGGCTGACGTGACGCAAAAGATGATTACGATCACCTGCACTGTTAAGACTGATGTCGTGAATATTCATTTTTGTGATACGGGTCCTGGTATACCAGCAGGTCTTGAGCAGCGCATCTTCGACCCTTTTTTCACTACAAAGGAAGTTGGAGCAGGTACAGGCCTTGGTCTCTCTATCACCTATGGCATAATCAAAGAGCACCAGGGGAGTATAGCTGTCGAAAGTTGTCCTGGCGAGGGCGCGCTGTTTATAATTCAACTTCCGTTGAAACAAGCGTCATAGAGAAAGTGGTGTGAAAAATGGATAAATCTACTATATTGATTGTGGATGACGACCCCGCTTTATTGCAAGCACTTCCGCTGGTACTCAATCTACGCTTAGATGGCATAGAGGTGCATACAACCGATTCGGCTCTGGAAGCACTCAAACTCATTCGAGAGTACAATTATGATGCTGTTGTGAGTGATATCAAGATGCCTGGCATGGATGGATTAGAGTTGCTGGAAAAGATAGGAGAAGTGCGACCGGATATACCTACACTGCTTATCACCGGTCATGGGGAGCACGATCTCGCGGTACGAGCACTGAGGGGTGGAGCTTATGATTTCATTCAGAAGCCCATTGATCGTGACTACCTGGTGGCAGCATTGAAACGAGCAATTCAAGCGCATCAATTGCGTACACGGGTGTTTGAGCAGCAGCTTGCCTTAAAACTTCACGCCAAGGCACTTGAGCGTATGGTACAGAAGCGAACACAAGAACTTATCGAGGCCAATGCAGCAAAAGATAAACTCCTCAAAATCATCTCACATGAGCTCAAGACGCCGCTAACGAGTTTGAAAGGGATGACGCAACTACTTCATCGACAAAGTACGAAGGCGGATTCTGCTGAAGTTGTGAGTGTGGGACTGCAGGAAATGGAGCGTTCGTTGCACCGTATGGAGGTGCTGGTGAATGATCTATTGGATACTTCACTCATCGAAACAAACATGTTTGTGCTGCATCGCAAACGCTGTGACCTGGTTGAAATCTGCCAGAGCTTGATCGATGAATATACTGCAGGAACAGGACCATCTCTCACCTTTGAAATTCCTGGCGAACCAGTGGAAGTTGAAGTGGATGCTGACAGAATCGGCCAGGTGATCCTTAATCTACTAACGAATGCGCGCAAGTATTCGGCCAAAGGATCCCCTATTACCGTGACCCTGCAACAGGTGGGATATGAAGCGATAGTCTCAGTAAGAGATGCGGGAATTGGCATTCCAGTTGAGATGCAGGCGAGCATATTCGAGCCATTCTTCCGCGTCCCAGACGTCGAGGTGCAAACAGGCTCTCACACGGGCCTGGGGTTGGGGCTCTACATCTCACGCAAAATCATTGAAAGGCACGGTGGGCATATCGATGTTGAGAGCGAGCCAGAAAACGGTAGCACCTTTTCTGTTGTCTTACCCCTATATGTAGACCCAACAAAAGACGAGGTAGATGCAGCGAAACTCAGTTCTCATACACAAGGAGTGTGGACGATTGCGCATAGATAATGATGATAGTGCAGGGGACGTACAGGATAGACTTATTGAGGTTGTTTCTCAATTATACTCTCCTGCTCTGCGCTGGATTTCATAGGCCCGCTTATAATACTTTAAGGCATCTTTTGTCTTTCCCTGCTCATCTAATAGCTGTGCGTAAAGAGCTGAATAGTCGGACTGCTCCGCGAGCATGTTCAGTTTTTCTAACATTGAAAGACCCAAGGCAAAATGTTGATCCCCTTGTTCATAGTGTGCCTGGGCATAGTCGATACGTCCCCAAATAATTTGAGCATCACTCGCGATAAGCGTTGCTCCGGATGGTTGTGCTAACTCAAAAGCTTTCTCCGCGTACTGCTCCGCCTTCGAGAGTTGATGGTTGAGAAGGTGCCATTCTGCCAGGTTGGTTAGAATACTGGCCTGGGTAAGTGTATCCAACTTATTGTCATTCTGTTGTAAAATACTTTCAAGGTACGGGTGCGCTTTTTCCTGGTCGCTCTTTAGCAGTGCCTGACCCAGATAGTGGTATAGTTCGCTTTTTAAGGTTAAAGGCACGCGCTGGCGCTGAAGCTCCATGCATTTATAAAAAGAGATGCTTGCCAGTTGGTACTCTGCTGCCGCGGCGTATTGAAGAGCTATGTCGCAGTAGGACATTTGAA
Source organism: Ktedonobacter sp. 13_1_20CM_4_53_11 (assembly GCA_001919995.1). The sequence goes on along the minus strand of MNIY01000014.1, from coordinate 1,153 downwards.
GATGCTCCTGGCCGCCGAGCCTTTCAATGATTGTGAGGGCTTGTTGAAAGGCCTCAAGCGCTGAGTCATTATCATTCAGATGGGTATAGTGTTGTCCCAGCTGGTAATAGAGTTGGCACTGGAAGAAGGGATCCTGGGGTTTCATTCTATCTAGCAGGGTGAGACACTGTTGATGAGTCTGCAGCGCTCGGGAATAATCGCCAATGGCTGCGTATGCGATGCCCATGAGATTGTGTATATGCAGACTATTGGTGGTATCGTTCTTCTCGTTCAAAACCAGTTCTACCTTCGCAAGTGTATTCATGCATTCTTGCCATTGAGATGTAAGAAGATATGCCCACGCGAGTAGATAGTGATGTTGTATGAGATAGCTGCCTGGCAATTTATTAGCTGCAAGCTTTGTTAGGAGTGTAACGGCCTTTTCCGCAACTCCTTGTAGTATATATATGTGCGCTTCCAGGAGTTCCAGCTCAAATACTTCATCGTCGCGAGCATTGTTCATGGCGATGCCAGGCGTTACTTCACTTTGAGCATGGGAAGGTATCAAATCGGTTGAAGGGAGACCAAGGCGTTTTGCTAGTATCTCTAGAGCGCGGAGAGAAGGATGAATTTGACCGCGTTCGATGGCAGAGATATAACTTACTGAAAAATCTGGCAGAGCAAGTTGACTTTGAGTATATTTTTTGGCCTGGCGCGCAGCGCGTATTTTGGCTCCAACAGATTGTCCTAACTTGCTATTAGATTGGTCAGTTGACATGGGGTGAATCCTCCCTTATAGTGAGAACAACAAAAATTACAGCGTATTGGAAGCGGAAAAAGAGTCAATAAATAGACAAAATAAAGTTGAGTATATTGTAAATTATTTCATGAGTTCTGTCAATAACTTAGTTGTAATAAATGTCATGGTCATATTTATACAGTTATCTTATGCTACTAATAGAATTGTATGGTTTTGTATGCATGGCAGCCAACCAGGTAGAAATGCTACAGTTTAATGAGGAGCTTTTGATGTTTCGCTTTCTTACAGCGGGCGAGTCTCACGGACCCTGCCTGACAATGATTGTAGAAGGGCTGCCCGCCGGTCTCGCGGTTGATAGCGCGATCATTGATGCCGACTTGCGTCGTCGACAGGGAGGTTACGGACGAGGAGGAC
>MNIY01000047.1 GCA_001919995.1 Ktedonobacter sp. 13_1_20CM_4_53_11 | reverse complement strand
ATAAAACTGGCCTATATTGGTGGTGGTAGTACTCGCGCCGCCGGTACTATGGCCTCATTTGTTCACCAGGGAGAAAATTTCGACGGTTCCGAGGTCGTTCTCATCGATCTAGATGAAGAGCGCCTGGATATAGTCAAAACCATCGCCCAGAAAATGGCCAGTGCCAGGGGCCTGGATATTCAATTCACGACCACGACAAATCGGCGTGAGGGCTTGCAGGATTGTGATGCCGTCTTGGCGAGTTTCCGTTCTGGAGGCTTTGAGGCCCGCTATCTTGACGAAAGCATTCCACTCAAACACGGCGTAATTGGCCAGGAGACTCAAGGGCCTGGTGGATTCTTTATGGCGCTGCGCTCCATTCATGTGACGAAAAGCATCATTGAAGATATGGAAGCTGTCTGTCCCAACGCTCGCCTCTATAACTACACCAACCCGGTGAACATCGTTTCAGAGGCCGTCACCCACCACACGGCTATTCCAACTGTCTCATTTTGTGAGGGCCCCATTGTGACCAACCGGGACTACGCGGAGATAATCGGCCTCGACCCCGATAAACTGGACGCGGTCTCCATTGGCCTCAATCATGGTTCCTGGACTATTCGCCACCTGTACGATGGACAGGACTTTATACCCCTCTTACACGAAGGCTACGAACGAATACGCCGTGCCGGTACACTGCCATCCGAAGAGCTGCGCCTGCTCGAACTGGCCTGCCTCATGGACTCTTTACCAAGTAGCTATTTCCAGTACTACTACTTCAAAGATGAGATCCTGGCCGAGTTACAAGCAAAACCCACGACCCGCGCGCAGGACATCATGGCCAGCGTGCCGGACTACTGGGCGCATTATCGCGAACAGGCTGCACGCGACGTTCCCGAACTCAACCCTGGCCGCTCACGTGGAGGTATCCACGAGTTAGAACTGGCCATCGATGTGATGGATGCCATCTACAACGATCGCAAAGAGGTCTGGTATGTCAACATCCCCAACCATGGCTCACTCGCGGACTTCCCCGACGATTTAGTGGTTGAAACCATCGGCTACGTAGACCGCAACGGGGTCGCCCCGCTTGTACAGGGTCATCTCCCGCGGCACGTACTTGGGCTGGTACAGATGCTGGGAGCATACCAGGTTTTAACCGCCGAAGCCGCCTGGAGCGGCAACCGCAGGGATGCCATTCGTGCACTGGCGAGCCATCCGTTAGTTTTTTCGCTGCACAAAGCGGAAGCGATTTACGATGAAATGGCCGCTGCCCACAAGCGTTACCTACCCGAACGCTTACTCCGCTGAGGAAGAAAGTACAGGATTTCATGCATCCCATTCGATACTCAACTTTGAACCTGGAGGTCGCGTAGTATGCCATACGTTTTGGGCGTTGATGGTGGGAACACGAAAACTGTCGCACTCATTGCCTCCCTGGATGGCACCATTCTAGGGGCAGGGCGCGGCGGATGCGGCGACATCTACAATGCGTCTGCGGGAACACTATGGCCTGACTCTGCCAGAGCAGCCGTCGCCAATATCGAGTACACCGTCAACGCGGCATTAGATGCCGCGGGTATCAAAGCTGCCGACCTCGTAACTTCTGTCTTCAACATGGCCGGTGCAGATTGGCCTGAAGATTTCGTCTATTTGCAGACAGCGATGCAGGAACGTGGCTTTGGGCGTACGATCTATGTGCAAAACGATGCTTTGGGAGTCTTACACGCGGGATCATCCAATGACACAGGCGTCTCCGTGGTTTGTGGAACGGGGGCAGCAACCGGCGCTCGCGCTCCCGATGGGCGAACCTGGCATTCCAGCTTCTGGCAGGATCAGGCACAGGGCAGTTCACTGATGGCCCAGAGAGCGCTGGACGCTGTCTACCGCTCAGAACTGGGCATCGATCCCCCAACAACGTTGACCCCGCGTATCCTCGATTTTTACAAACTGAAGACCGTCGAGGAATTGCTCCATCTTTTTACCAACAGGCTGCAGCGGCACCAGTACCGTATTGATCAACTAACGCCACTGCTCCTTGATGCAGCGCAAGCCGGTGATAACGCGGCGACACATATCGTTCAAGAACAGGGCGCCATGCTCGGTAAATACGCGCTTGCCGCTGCGCGAAAAG
>MNIY01000208.1:7886-9393 GCA_001919995.1 Ktedonobacter sp. 13_1_20CM_4_53_11 | reverse complement strand
ATTGCATGCATCCAATAATGCCGGATCGGCGAGTACCTCTAAAGGTGGGCCATCTGCCACCACATTGCCTTCTTTCAACAGTAAGACGCGTTGCGTGAAACGCAGCGCCAGGTCAAGGTCATGAGTAATAAAGAGCAAAGCATCCAGTTCGGGTAGACTGCGCAGGTACTCCATAAATGAAGTATACGAACGGTAGTCTTGTCCCGCCGTCGGTTCGTCCAGCAGCAAAATCTTGCCCTGCATAGCGAGAACCGAGGCGATCGCCACGCGTTTCTGCTGGCCAAAACTCAGCGAGAAGGGAGAACGTTCCTCAAACGCTGCCACATTCAATGCCTCCTCTGATTGTCTGACCGCTGCTTTCAAGCGTTCAGCGGGGAAGCGCAGATTCTCAGGCCCAAAGCTCACTTCTTTACGCACCGTTGAGGCAAAAAGCATGGCGCTGGGGCTCTGGAAGACGTATCCAATGCGCGCCGCTAACTGTGCGACGCTTAAGCGTCGCGTATCTTCGCCATAAAGTTTCACCGAGCCGCTGGTCGGTCGCAGCAAACCAAGCGCCTGTTTCACCATCGTCGTCTTGCCAGAGCCATTAGGGCCCAGCAGCGCGATCGTTTCACCCCGTCGTACCTGGCAGGAGACCCCGTGCAGGATCTCCTCCGAGTATGAGCTATAGCGATAATGCACGTTTTCGAACACCAGGATTGGCTTATCCTGCTCGCTCACGCTGCTTACCCCGGTCGTAATCGGCCTGACGAGCAGCGCGCGTACCTCTGCAGGATCGCTGACGGTGCGCAGCGTGGACTCGATCGGCAGTTTGACCTGTGTCGGGTCGGCTATCTCCAGGAAGTCGCGTGTGCTCCCAAAGAATACCTGCCGTCCATCTTTCATCAGCAGCACCTTGTCGGGTTTGAGGCGTAAAGCCTCCTCGACGCGGTGTTCAACAATGATGACGGTATGTCCCCTGGCGCGCAAGCCGGCAATCAGCTCTTCCAATTCATCCACCGCTCGCGCATCAAGATTGGCAAATGGCTCGTCAAACAGGTAAAGCGAAGGATTCATCACCAGGATACCCGCGGCCGCTACCTGCTGTCGTTGTCCACCTGAAAGGGCAAATGTGGCCTTCCCTTTGTAATGTTCCAGGTGTAACTGCTCTAGCACTCCTGCAATACGCTCCTGCATCTCTGCTCGCGGAGTATTCATATTCTCCATGCCGAAGGCGATCTCTTGTTCAACTGTACTGGCAATGATCTGCTTATCGGGGTCTTGCAGCATCGTGCCTACCTGTAGCGCGAGATCGCGCAGCGTCGACCCTTTGATCGTGCGCCCTCCTAGCTGTATCTGCCCGCTGAGCGTTCCATGATAGCTATTGGGAATAAGGCCATTGAGGCATTTGAGCAGCGTGCTTTTTCCACATCCACTGGGACCGGCAATGAGCATCAGTTCGCCCGCGGGCAAAGAAAAAGAGATATCTTCGATTGCCTGGGGTTGCTCGAGAGGGGGTTCCGCGGGC
>MNIY01000208.1:0-7864 GCA_001919995.1 Ktedonobacter sp. 13_1_20CM_4_53_11 | reverse complement strand
TGGTCATTGGCGGTAGTATATCCTTTGCTGCCGTCAAATGTTTAGATGGTTACATTCTAATGGGCAGCAGGGTTCGTTGTCAATGACCGTTCCAGCTCCAATTCCAACTCCGCAAGTTGTTCTCTTTGTTATTATCTAAGCTAGACTTTCTCCATAATACACGGCAAAAGCGATATGAGCCATCCCGAAATGTACCGATAGGCTTGACAAATTCTATAGCTTCTTGAGAAGGGGCTTCATATATATCGTGGCAGGGGTGGTGGATGCGGTGGGAGGGGACGCCTTATGTTGTGCGTCGCCCCAGTCCTGGTCCCGTGAGCGCCTTCCCCTCTTCCAAGGGGAAAACGCTCCACCTGGTAGGTCATCGCTAAAAGTGGAGAGCCCAAATTGAGGTCTTGACCGTCGTTTTCTTCGGACTCTTTCTCACTGGTCTCCAGCTGCAGGATCCTTGCGTTACCTGCGTCTACCGTCACCTCATGAGTCCGACCATCCTTGCCCGCCACCACGACTTCGTAGACGACGTGCCCGTTGTAATCGGTCAACTCGGTGCCCTGTGCCGTGCCGGGCACTACTGCCTGCCATGCGGCCGTCTCCGCAGCCGCGCGATCTATCCTGACCAGATGCTGCGGCCTCGCGGTCTCGGCAGCTTCAACGCATGCCACCACCCCGATCACGAGGAGCACGGTCACGACTATCACCAATGCCGCGATGCGAATCCGATGCCGAAGCGCGTAGGCCTCCCGCCTGGCCTCGTCCCGTTGGGCCCGCATCACGCCCGCCGCTTCCCTGAAGCAGCGGGTGGCGAACTCGAGGTTGGTGATCTCAACTGTGAGTCTGGTTACATCGTTGTCCGTCGCCATCGTGGTCTCATATCTCTCTCCTGGGCCGGATGCAGCAGTTGCCCCACCCGGCCATAGGTATACTACCCAGCGCTACGGCGGGCAAGCAGATCCTTATTCCTCCCGAACCGTAAGTACAGGGAGGGGACGATAAACAGGTTGAGCACCGTCGAGGTGACCAGGCCACCCAGAATGACGAGGGCCATCGGGTGCTCGATCTCTTGACCCGGGATGTTGCCAGAGATTACCAGAGGTACGAGAGCCAGCCCCGCCGCCAACGCGGTCATCAGGATCGGCGCGAGCCGCTCCCGCGCCCCCTGCAGGACGAGCCCCGGACCGAAGGGCACGCCTTCGTGCCACTCGAGATGCTGGCAGTGGTCGATCAGCATGATGCCGTTGCGCGCCGCTATCCCGAACACGGTGAAGAATCCGACGAGCGAACCGAGCGAGATGATACCGCCGGTCGCGAACGCCGCCAGCACCCCACCCACCAGGGCCGATGGCAGGGTGAAGAAGGCCAGAGCCGCCAGGCGCCAGCTCCTGAAGGCCACCTGTAAGAGAAGGAAGACCCCGAGCGCGGCGGCAATCCCGAAGACGAGCAAGTTCCCCTGTGCGGCCTGCCGCTCCTGGTACGCCCCGAGCACTTCCGCATGGAACTCGAGCGGGAACTTGATCCCCTGGAGGCGCTGTTGGACATCGTTCGCTACGGCCCCGAGATCACGCCCGCTCACGTTGAGGCTCACGTCGATGCGACGCGAGTTGTTTTCGCGCGATATCAGGTTCGGCGTCGGCAGGATGCTCACGTCGGCCACATTCCCCAGGCGCACCTGGCCGCCGTTGGGCGTGCTCAGGAGCAGATCGCGGATATTGGTCAGGTTCTGGCGCGTATCCGGCGTGCTCCACACCATCACATCGTACACCTTCCCGTCCCTGTGAATGTCGCTGACTTCAGTGCTCGCAATAAATGTCGCAGCCGCCCGGCGTACATCGCCCGGTTTAAGTCCATAGCGCTGGGCCTTGGTGAGGTCCACCTCAACTTTCACGTGTGGCACGTCAACCTGGATCTCCGTGTGCACATCAACGGCACCGTCGATCTTCGAGAGGGTCCGCTTCACCTCCTCGGCCTTGCTTCGCAGAACGTTCAGATCGGGGCCGAAGATGCGGACTACGACATCATTGCTGGATCCTACCAGCACCTCATTGATTCTCTCGTTGAGGTAGGTCTCCACATCGTGGTAGAGCCCTGGATAGCCGTTGATCACCTTCTGGATGGCAGCCAACGTCTTGTCGTAGTCGACAGAAGGGTCGATGCTGATCCAATTTTCGGCGGCATTGATCCCAGTTACTTCCTCTCCCTGCACGGCGCGCCCTATATGGGACCCGAAGCTGCGGACCCCCGGGATGGCCTGCAGCTCACGGCTGACCTGGGTCGTTATCCGTACGGTTTCATCATGAGACGTGCCCGGTCTGGCTATCCAGTGTATGAGGAAATCCCTCTCCTTGAACGTAGGGAACAGCGACTGCCCGAGAAATGGCAGCACCGAGAGGCCGACCAGCACGATGAGACAAACGGTGATGAACGCCGGGTACGGTGTGCGAATGATTCGCCCGAGGAGCGCGCCGTAACCACGCTGTAGCCAGCGCAGCAGGGGGGACTCGCGGCGTTCGAGCGGCACATTGCGCAAGAGTAGCATGCACAGCGCCGGAGTGACGGTCAGCGCAACCAGCATGGATGCGAGCAACGCCAGTACATAGGAGAAGACGAGGGGCTGGAAGAATGAACCTGACACCCCCCCCAGGGTAAAGACCGGCAACAGGACCACCACATCGATCAATACCGCGTGGACGATGGCGCTGCGCACTTCGAGGGAGGCCTCAAGGATGATGTTCGCCGTCGACCAGTTGCTTCCCTCCCTGCGATGCTGGCGCAGACGCCGCAGGATGTTCTCCACGTCGATGATCGCGTCATCGACGACACCTCCCACAGCGATCACCAGCCCGGCCAGGACCATCGTGTTGATCGTGGCCCCGCGTATATACAGCACAAGCCCCGCTGCCATCAGCGACAATGGGATCGCTACAAGGCTGATCAGGGCGGTACGCCACTCGAAGAGAAAGGCGAAGAGAACCAGCACTACGAGCAGACAAGAGATGAGCAGCGCACTGGTGAGATTGTCGACCGCCATATTGATGAAATTCGCTGACCGGAAAATGGTGGAGTCGATCTGTATACCGGGAAGGCCGGGCCGCAGCGATGCGAGAGTCGCGTCGACCCCCCGAGTCACATCCAACGTGTTGGCCCATGGGAATTTCTCAACGACGAGCAGGAGGCCGGGGCCGCTGTTAATGACAGCGTCCCCGATGAGCGGCTGGTGATCCCACACTACCTGGCCCAGGTCGCCCAGGGTCAGCGGTGAGCCATCGCTCTTTTTTTTGTCGTGGACGGGCACCCTGGCTAGATCCTCTGGACCTATGACGGGCAAGATGTGCTGGAGCCCGAGCCTTTGATTGGGGGTGTCGATAAACCCCCCGACGCGGGTCTTCGCGGCGTTCGTAAACTTCAATAACCCGTAGTCCAGGGCATCTGAGGTAACCGCCTCGACTTCATCCTCCGTGACATGGTAGGTTTGCAACTTTTTCGGATCGACTTGCACCTGGAGTTGCTTGAAGCGATCACCCCATATGACCACATTCGCCACGCCAGGTACTTTCATCAAGTGCCACCTGAGCGTCCAATAGGCGATCATCGACAGATCCGTCTGGGAATAGGCGTTCGAGGAAAGCCCGATCTTCATGACCCGGCTCGTCGCCGACAGGGGCGGGAGCATCCAGGGTATGCCTGCCCAGGATGGCAATGTACGTGTTGCCACTGCAAGGCGCTCTTGCACCAACTGCCGGGCAAGCATGATGTCAGTCCCGGGTTTGAAGATGAGGATGATCGACGAGACCCCGGGAACCGTCTTGGAGCGCATAGTGTCGAGTTGCGGGGTGCTGTTAAACGCGGCCTCCAACTGGGTGGTGATCAGGGATTCCACCTCGGAGGTGGACATTCCGGGGGCTTCAGTCTGAACCTCCACAATTGGCGGCGCGAACTCGGGAAAGACATCCACTGGCATGGCGCGAAGTTGCTCGATGCCAAAGAACATCATCATTGCACCAATAGCAACCACCAGGAAGCGAAAGTGTATGCTCGATCCGACGATCCAACGCATCATTTCTAAAGACCTCCTTGAGCAGTCATGCCCCTGTCCCGTCGACCCCGAACTCGGTGCCGTACAACTCGGGCGATCCGACCGTCACAACTTTGGTGCCGGAGGGTGGGCCCTCCGACAGAACCGCCAGGTCACCATCGATGTAGTCAACATTGATGCGACCTCGAACATAGGTGAGGGGTGAGGGGTTCGTATACACCCAGGTTTCGCCATGCAGATCGTATATGACCGCAGAGTAGGGGACGACCTTCCGCTGCGTCCCGCGAACCCGCATGTCACTAACGGGAGCCGTCTGGATGCCGAGCCGTTTGGCTGCCTCCCCGGTCAATATCACGCGACTGAGGGCCGTCCCCGCGAGACGCTCGACCCTGGCAGGTGAGTCGGTATTTTCTGTGCTTGCTGGTGTCTGTGTACACGCCGAAAGTTGTAGACAGGCGATGATCAGTATCGCAACCATCCACCGATTGCTGTGCCGCATCAGGCTTCCTCCTAATCGTTTCAGGTTCAAGGCGGGCCACCGGGGCGTTGCAGGCCGGTCAGTCTTGAGGCGATCCCGTTGTTCCTGGTAGCTGCGGGACTCGTGCTCCACTGGCGTGGGTTCACGATCGCGATCAATAGACCCGAACCGCAAGTACAGGGAGGGGACGATGAACAGGTTGAGCACCGTCGAGGTGACCAGGCCACCCAGGATGACAATGGCCATCGGGTGCGCTACTTCTTGACCTGGGATGTTGCCGAAGATCACCAGGGGTACGAGAGCCAGCCCCGTTGCCAACGCGGTCATCAGGATCGGCGCGAACCGCTCTCGCGCCCCTCGCAGGACGAGTTCGAGACCGAATGGATCGCCTTCGTGCTGTTCGAGATGCTGGTAATGCTTGATCAACATGATGCTGTTGCGCGCCGCTATCCCGAACACAGCGAGCAATCCGGCGAGCGAAGCGAACGAGATAGCGTCGCTGGTCGCGAACGCCGCCAGCACTCCCCCCACCAGGGCCGATGGCAAGGCGAAGAAGATCATAGTTGCCAGGCGCCAGGTCCCGAAGGCCGCCTGCAAGAGGAGGAAGACCCCGAGCGCGGCGGCGATCCCGAAGACGAGCAGGCGTTCCAGGGCGGCCTGCTGATCCTGGTATTCCCCCAGCACCTGTGAGTGGTACTCGAGCGGGAACTTGATCCCCTGGAGGCGCTGTTGAATATCGTTCAACACGGCGCCGGGATCGCGCCCACGCACGTTAAGGCCAACGTCGATGCGACGCGAGACAGTTTCATGATGGATCATGTTCTGGGTCGGCAGGATGCTCACGTCGGCTACATCCCCCAGGCGCACGTGGCCGCCGTTGGGCGTGTCGAGGAGCAGATCGCGGACACTGGACAGGCTCTGGCGCGTTTCGGGCGTGCCCCGTACCACCACATCGAACACCTTCTGTCCCTCAAAGAGGCTACCAGCTGTAATGCCTGCTACCAATGTGGATGCCAGCCGGCGCACATCGCCCGGTTTAAGTCCATAGCGCTGGGCCTTGGCGAGGTCCACCTTGACTTGCATCTGCGGCACGTCAACCTGGAGTTCCGTGTGCACATTAGCGGCACCGTCGATCTGCGAGAGGGCTCGCCTCACCTCCTCGGCCTTGCTATGCAGGACGCCCAGATCGGGGCCGAAGATGCGGACAACGATATCATCGCTTGATCCCGTCAGCACCTCTCTGGTCTTCTCCTGAAGGTAGGTCTGCACAACGCGAAAGAGCCCGGGGTAGCCGTTGACTACCTTTTTGATGGCGGCTACCGTTGCGTCATAGTTGGCGGCAGGGTCAACGCTGACCGCAAGCTCGGCGGAATTGACATCGACTATCTGATCCCCCAGCACGGAGCGTCCTATAAGGGCTGCGACATTGCTGACCCCCGGAATGGTCCGCAGCTCGCGACTGGCCAGAGTTGTAATCCGGGTTATTTCTGGATAGGACGTGCCGGGCGGTCCCTGCCACTGGACCATGATATCCGGCTCCTTGAACGAAGGGAGCAGTGGCAGCCCGAGAGATGGCAGCAGCGCGAGGCCGACCAACGCCATGAGACTAGCGGCGAAGACACCAGTGGCGAGGAACGCCGGGCGCACTGGGCGAATGATCCACCCGAGGAGCGCGCTGTAACCACGCTGTAGCCAGCGTAACAGGGGGGATTCGCGGCGTCCGAGTGATCCTCTGGACAGCAGGATCAGACACAGCGCTGGCGAGATAGTCAGCGCCATTACCATGGACGCGAGCAACGCCAGTACATAGGAGAGGGCGAGGGGCTGGAAGAATGCGCCGGTCACGCCCTGCAGGAGGAAGACCGGCAACAAAGCCAGCAGGATGATCAGCGTCGCGTAGATCATAGGGCCGCGCGTCTCGAGTGAGGCCTCAAGGATGATGCTGGTAGTCGACCTCTCGCTTCCCTCCCTGCGATGCTGGCGCAGACGCCGCAGGATGTTCTCCACGCCAATGACCGCATCGTCGACGATCACGCCGACAGCGATCACGAGCCCAGCCAGGACCATCGTGTTGATCGTGGCCCCGCGTAGGTAGAGCACGAGCCCCGCCGCCGTCAACGACAACGGGATCGTCACAAGGCTGACCAGCGCGGTACGCCACTCGAAGAGAAAGGTGAAGAGGACTAGCACCACGAGCAGAAAGCCGATGAGCAGCGCGTTGGTGAAGTTGCCGATTGCCATCTCGACAAAGCTCGCTGGCCGGAAGATGCCGGTGTCGATCTGTATACCGGAAAGACCGGGCTGCAACTCCGCAAGCTTTGCTTCAATCCCCCGGGTCACATCCAGTGTGTTGGCCCCAGGGAACTTCTCGACGACGAGCATGAGGCCGGAGCCGTTGTCGAGGATGTCGTCTCCGATGAGCGGCTGATGATCTTCCACCACCTTAGACACGTCACCCAGGCGTAGCGTCGTGCCCTCGACATTCACCTGGGCGAGGTCGTTTGGTGATGAAATGGGCAAGACGTGCCGGACCTCGAGCCTCTGTTGCGGGCCATCGATCCACCCTCCACTACCGGGCGTCGATGCGTTCAAGAAGGTCAGTGGCGATACCCACAATGCATTCCCGGTGGTTGAGACGATTTGATCGAGCGTGACATGCCGAGCCTGCAACCGTTGAGGATCGACTAGTACCTGCAACTGCCGGTCCCGCATGCCCCATATAGACACATTCGCTACGCCGGGTACGGACAACAACGCTGGTCGGATGTTCCAACGTGCGAGCACTGACATCTGGATGGGGGAGACCTGCTTCGAGGAAAGTCCGACCATCATGACCCGGCTCGTCGCCGACATGGGTTGGAGGATTACAGGCGGTTGTGCCACGTTTGGCAATGCATACGCCAGGCTAAGGCGCTCGCTCACTAACTGCCGTGCGCGTAAAATGTCGGTCCCAGGCTGGAAGTAGAGGACGATCGACGAGAGCCCGGGGACCGACGTGGAGCGCATTGATTGAAGAAACGGCGTACCGTTAAGCAACTCCTCCAGGTTGAAGCTGATCAACTCTTCCACTTCGGAGGCCGAAAGCCCGAGAGCTTCGGTCTGAACCTCCACATACGGTGGCGCGAACTCGGGTAAGGCGTCCACCGGCATGTTGCGAAGTTGAGTGATGCCAACGAGGATCATCGCCACGGCGAGAGCAAGCATTAAGAGTGGGAACTTCAGGCTCCATCCAACGATCCAACGTATCATAGCTTGAAACCTCCCGGCGCAGTCAATGTCCACATCTTCTCTAGATGGGCTCTAAGTAAGGAACTAAAGAGAATTGACTTCTGAGTAGGCTGGGTAATAACCTTCAT
>MNIY01000204.1 GCA_001919995.1 Ktedonobacter sp. 13_1_20CM_4_53_11 | reverse complement strand
TTCACAAGCGGGCGCGTTGGCTGTTGGGAAAGCCTGCGGCCCTTTGGTATGTTCCCTGTTTGCATGTAAGCCTCTCAATCTCTTTTAGCCGAGAGCTACATCGTTCAGGAATGTTATCCACTCCATGATATCAATTATACTCAAGATGTGCCACAGGTTGGTACTTCTGGAGTATTAAAGAACGATGGACCTCGGATCTGCTATAACGTTTTCAAATGGAAACGTTTGAACGTACATCTGTTATATATCTTTTAACTGCATACGTAGGGAATGGCTCTTGGAGTGGCGAATGTGGATGTTTCAAACTGTGTTAAGCGGTAGCCAGAAATGGAGAAGCAAGTGGGGCTGATTGGAATTTGATACTGCTAACCATAACGTTACAGGAACGAAGAGGGATTGGCGGCACTACCGAGGACAATGTGAATATTTTGCCGTGTATTGTGCCGATCTAGGTCGGGTGCACCTTGTTCCAGTCGATCAGGTGGGGAGAACTCGCGCCCACCTGAGGATCGAGCCGACAAAGAACAACCAGGAGAAGAATGTGCGTTGGGCGAAAGATTATGAGTTATAAATGGGCCCAGCTGGGGTCGAACCAGCGACCAACCAGGTAGAGTAGATAACCAGCGTGCTACTTTGGCACACTCCTAATTATCCGCCTCCCCGAACCGTGCATGCACCTTTCAATGCACACGGCTCTCCAGGAATGCGATTTATCCTCTCTGGACTTTTATATCGTCCAGAATTGACCATCTGCCATCCCCTGCGTCCCTTCCCCATGTATCGGACATTACCCCGATCATTTGAGTACTATGGACACTCCGTCGCCATGCATCTCTCGACGTTTAGGCGATCCCCAAGTTCCCTTAAAACTCTGGTCCGAATGTAGGTTCCTCGTTCGTTGTCTCATTCGCTCTTGACGAATATCACAGGGGAAGCGTTCAAAAGCCCTCATAACCACGGCCATTGACCCTGTAAGGCTGTAAACAACTGAGGTTCAGGCAATCCAGCTTTAACCATGTTCGGCCTAGCTGCCTGGCATCTCAAGCTACCAGACTTTTAACAACCATGCTATTGTCCCCTTTTCCTTTCAGAAGTTGGGTAAGGTTGCGCTTTAGTCACACTCGCTTCAGTGACACTGCACTCACGCAGTAAGAATTTTAAGAGCACATGGGCGCAATTCAAGATTATGAGCCGGCTGCTCTAACCACTGAGCTATGGGCCCTCGCGAAAGCTATTATAGCATACCCCATATCCACTGGGAAGAGGGAAATAAGCCAATTTTTCTGACAAGCAGCGAAATATGAGAACATATCAATCACGTCACCTCACCACATCCTTTTCCCTATAAATTTATTCACCATTCACAAAATAAACCTCATTCATGCCTCAAGAGCAAGAAAGTGTGATATAATGACAGTATAAATGTAGTGTCTTGTTCCGCTTTTTCTCATTTGGAACAGGAATCAGTTGATGAAGTACAAGTAACGGGCTATCAGGAAACAATCGCAGGCAGAAAGACGATAGGCTTAGTATCCATGTATCACGGTTGCGTAGTAAGTGGTAGAAGATTACGAACTTCCATGGTGTATATCTCGGTACAACCAGATAGATATACAGGCGTTTCTTATAAAAATGCATCCTAGATAACAAGACCGAGACCCGCTACTTTAGGGCCGCGCCATTCGTCGAGTCTGGCGCGGTCAAAAATTTTTCCCAGTCAGGGGGCGTTCAACGATGAATGAAATAACTATTCGCATCGGCGGTGAATCGGGCGAAGGCACTATATCCGGTGGTGACATTATCGCCCTTGGAGCTGCCCGTTGGGGGTATCATGTGTATACTTTCCGCACCTTTCCAGCCGAAATCCTCGGTGGGCCCTGTATGTTCCAGGTACGTATGGGAGATCAACCGATCAAGTCCATGGGCGACTATCCCGATGTACTCGTGTGCTTAAACAAAGAGGCATACGATCGCAACATCAGTGAACTTCGCCATGGTGGAGTGCTGGTCTATGATCCAGCCGATTTTACACCGGATGCCGGGGACTTTATCGCCTATGCTGTCCCGTTCAATGAAATCGCCCGCAAGGAAGTACAACTATTCCAAACCAAAAACATGGTCATGCTCGGTGCAATTTCAGGCTTGTTTGGCCCACCTTTAGAGGCTATCGTCCAGGTCGTGGAATCAAAGCTCTCCAAGTCACGTAAGGCGAATCCAATTTTGATGGAAAAGAATATGCTGGCGCTGGAGATCGCAAAGAAATATGTTACTCAGCAATTATCTAAACGTGATCCATTCCAACTAGGCCCCGTCGAAAAGGCTAATCGTGTTGTGCTCAACGGCAATCAGGCCCTAGTAGCAGGAGCCCTTGCCGCCAAATGTCGGTACTTTGCAGGGTACCCAATTACACCCGCGAGCGATATTATGGAAGCCCTGGCAAAAGAGTTGCCCCAGGTCGGGGGGACCTTCATGCAGGCGGAAGATGAAATCGCAGCTTTAGCTTCTGTTCTAGGCGCATCCTTCGGGGGTGTGCGCTCTATGACTGCAACATCTGGCCCGGGTTTCTCTCTGATGACCGAACTGATCGGTTACGCATCGATGGCAGAGATTCCTGCGGTAATTGTGGATGCTCAACGCGCTGGCCCCAGTACTGGTATGCCAACCAAGATGGAGCAGTCAGACCTGAGCTTCGCCCTCAACGCGAGCCATGGTGACACTCCTCGTATGGTCGTAGCACCTGCCGATGTTGCAGATTGCTACAGCCTGATCATCCAGGCCTTTAGCATGGCCGAACGCTACCAGATGCCTGTTATCTTCCTCACCGACCAATCCTTGACTGCTCGCGTCGAGAGCGTAGATCGCAACGCTTTCAAACCAATGGAGATTGAGGGACGCATCAAATTCGAAGCCAACGGCTCATCCGCCAATGGAAACGGTGCTTTCCAGGCTGCACACAGTTACTCACGCTATGCCTATACTGCAAGTGGCATTTCTCCAATCAGCGCACCTGGTCCCGGCGCTATGGCTTATGTAGCCACCGGACTGGAGCATGATGAGCGCGGCCATCCCGATTATGAACCAGAAGATCATACGGCAATGATGGAAAAACGTTACCGTAAGCTTGATACCGCGGCCGAGGAGTTGCCCAAACCACA
Source organism: Ktedonobacter sp. 13_1_20CM_4_53_11 (assembly GCA_001919995.1). The sequence goes on along the minus strand of MNIY01000204.1, from coordinate 6,159 downwards.
ACGCTATGGTGATGAGGATGCTACTATCGGTATTATCGGCTGGGGTTCGACCGAGGGAACAATCCAGGAAGCTGTTGACCGCGCTCGCGAAAAGGGCTATAAAGTGGCTGCTCTTCATCCCAGGATTCTTTCACCTTTACCCGATCGCACAATTCGCGATTTTATCCGCTCGGTGAAGACGGTGATTGTCCCTGAGTGCAACTACTCCGGACAACTGGCCAATTTACTGGGCGCTAAGTATGGTCTACAAGCTATTCGAGTGAATAAATTTGGTGGTATTCCTTTCACTGCAGGCGAAATCCTGCGCGCAATCGAGGAGGTTAGTTAATCTTGGTACAGACACCTGTAACTCTTACGCCAAAAGATTATAAAAGTGAAGTAAAGCCAACGTGGTGTCCAGGATGCGGCGATTTTGGTGTACTGAATGCCACCTATCGTGGCCTGGCTGGTCTCAAATTGTCACCGGACCAAACGGTGGTTGTATCAGGGATAGGCTGCTCCAGTCGTTTTCCGCATTTCATGAAGACCTTTGGGTTTCATAGTGTGCACGGTCGCGCATTACCTGTTGCCCAGGGATTGAAAATGGCCCGCCCTGATCTGACCGTTGTAGCGGTCGGCGGTGATGGCGATTTCTTTAGCATTGGAGCAGGTCATCTCTTACATGCTGCACTGCGAAACATTGATATCACCGTCGTTGTGATGGACAACGAGACCTACGGCCTGACAAAAGGCCAGACCTCGCCGACATCACCTCATGGTCATGTAACCAAGTCGACGCCATACGGCCTGCTGGCATCGACATTCAACCCGATAGCAACAGCGCTGACGTTGAATGTCAGTTTCGTGGCGCGCGGCTATTCAGCCAAACCCAAAGAGCTGGCGGCTCTGATCGAACAGGGCATGACTCACCACGGCTTCTCGTTCATTCACGCACTGAGCCCTTGCCCAACCTTCTACAATACATTTGACGCGTGGGATGCATCGGTAACTCCCATACCTGCTGACCACGATCCGAGTGATCAATTGAAGGCCTTAGGGCTGGCAATGGATACCGAGAAGCAATATATGGGCATCTTCTACCAGGAAGAACGCCCAACAATGGACCAGGCAGCCCATCAATTGTCTCAACAGGCCCAGGAATTTGACCTGGACAAGTACATGGCACGCTACGCTTAACACAGTCATAGGGGATAGTGAGCAAGTCCTGACCACAAAAGAGACCGCTCCATTTCGTATCGACCTGATAGAAGGCGATACGAAATGGAGCGGTCTCTTTTGTATTCACAAGTGCACAGAGGGCGCCTGATCTTCGCCAGAAAAACGCTACCTCAGAGTGGATGCAAATTTGTGTCGTTTGCTGCCGTACGCGCAGAGTTCGTTACTACGGCAAGTGAAAACTGCTCACCACAAGGGCGGCAAAAAAGCCCGCCTTCGTTGTGATAGATCCCACCTATAGCGGTAAGTTGCTGCTCAGCAGGTTGACCGCACCACTCACAGCGACTGCCACGCGGAGCCGAATCGACAGAGATGGGCCGACGAAATTCGTTCAATGACATGAGTATCCTCCTAGTTCGTGCTGGTAAAGGGTAACTTTACATCACAAACAAGACTAACAACAGCACAGCAGGGGAAACCCGTATCCGGTGGTCAGCAACGTCGGAGAATCCACGGTGATACGGAACTACAAGAACACGCATCATCGCCTGGGAGCAACTTTGCTCCGTCTATCGGCAAATCATCGAGCAAGTGAAGAGTACATCCGTTTCATTGCCGATGCAACACAGAATATACCACATTTTTGTGTGAAGTGCCAGTGCGGAATCAAGAAACAAAGCGGGAATGGGAGCATGAAGAGCAACACCCCCTACTTTACAAGGGATTTACAGGGATGCCCCCCGAAAATCACCTCTTTGCAGCCCTAAGGGGCTGGTGGACCGGGTGATGAAGAAGATTGAACATCTTCTTCCAGTGGGGGAAACCTTGAAGTGAGACGATCACCGATAATCCAGCCAATTACTCCCAGACCTAACGTAAGCCCTAACCAGGCGAGCAGCACAGTATTGAGAGCGATATGAAAAACTGCAGCAAGGATTTCAGCAAGAACGATACCAATGGTCATGCCTACAGTTATGCCGATTAAACACCCGGGGTGGGCCAGGTTACGCCCACGAAGTTTCTTCATCATCGAATCTTTTTTCCTGTCGCTAACGTTTGATCGTATTAGATAATAACGCTCCAAAGATTTTGAGTCAAGGTGATATGCTGGCACTCCCGCCTCTACAAATCTCCCCTTTTTAAGCACTGGAGCCGCTCGAAGCAATACTCAGAATTCTGGACAACACAAAAAAATGCGGTTATACTGATTGCACAATGTTGACTGATTAATATCATCTGAAGTGAGATTAGCATTGTGCAGAATGGCAGTACATTCGTTTTAATGCGTGGATTTCCTGGCACCGGCAAAAGTACGATAGCGCGCGCTATCGCAGCTGCCTTGCACGCACCTCTTATCGATAGAGATATACTACGGCAGAAAGCTGTAAATCTTTTCGGAAACCTGCCACAGGTTGGCCGTTTTTCATACGAACTGATGTTCGCCCTCGTTGAAGAACAATTACGACTGGGGCTCAGTGTGATTGTTGACACTCCATTAACCTATCGCACCACTTACGAACAAGCGAAGGAGTTGGCCAGGAGCTTCCAAACCCCGATGCTGGTCGTCCATTGTCAGTGCCCACCTGAAGTGCAAAGACGCCGCCTGGAGGGACGTAAAGGCAAGGTTTCCGAGTTCCAGATCACCTCGTGGGAGGAGTGGATGCAATGGAAACCACGTTTTGAAAATTTTGACGATGGCGGCTGCGTCATTGACACCTCTAATCCTCTCGACGATTCCCTGGCAAAAGTAATGCGTACCATACATCAATTACACCATCAGCAGCAGTACTCCACCGAGCAAAAATTGTTCTGATCAGCCTCGCTTTTACATTCTTTCGCATGGCATTTAGCAAAAGCGAGGTACCTCGCGTCACCGCCCAGCAGGTCGTTAATACTCTGGTGATTCTCCCTAAGTCCGCCAAGCCACGTGAGGCAGGGGGGCTGAACGAAGGCGTCGCAGAGATCCTTCGCGTTGCTCAGGATGACAGCCTGGGGTTCTGTCATCCTGAGCAACGCGAAGGATCTCTGGCGGACTTAGGGAGAATCACCAGTTAATGCTTCATTGACTTCACTAATTCCCTGTTATATACTCTCATCAGGCAAAGCTTGACCCTTCACCCAATGGAGAGACCCTTGAAAAAGAAGTGATCACAACATACAGGCAGTTAACATTGTTGTAGCGGAACATATGCGGCCCGTCAGCCAAATACTTCCCAACAACCTTTCTCACTTTCTAATCTTTTTATGCGCTGCCGTATGTCGTGCTCATGGGATTGTGGTAACCATCATCCACAATTTGGGCTCTCGGGCTTCTTCACTCCTTCTTTCCAAAGTAGTGTATTCACTGGCCTCTTTGCATCCATCGGCAGCACAACATACGGCTAGCCCGCTATCACATAAGCAAGCGAGGTCTAATTATGATGTTCTTAGCTGTGCATGATGTATCAAAATCATATGGTGCAATCAGCGTACTCAATGACATTTCCTTTATCATTAACGACGGCGATCGCGTTGGTATTGTTGGTTCCAATGGTGTTGGCAAATCTACCCTGTTGAAAATCCTGGTCGGGCAAGAAGAGGTTGATGGCGGTACATTCTCTTTTGCTCCCTCAATAGAAGTGGGCTATCTGCCTCAAATAACCCCTGATTTTTATGGGCGCACAATCGAGGACTTGATCCTGGAATCGGTTGGCAACCTGCGACAGTTAGAGGAACGCATGCGACAAATCGAGACCAGCTTATCGACAGCAAGCGAGGAACGAACAGCTGCACTCCTGGAAGAGTATGGACATGTTTCTACAAGATTCCAGGATCGTGGGGGCTATGAGCTTGATTATAAAATCGACACGGTGCTGCAGGGCCTACGTATCTCGTACCTGCCGCGCACCCAGGCGGTAGAGACTCTCTCCGGGGGAGAGAAGGCACGTATTGGACTGGCCACGCTACTGCTGCGATCACCAGACTTGTTGCTCCTGGACGAGCCGACCAACCACCTTGATTTCGCCAGTATGGAATGGCTTGAAACGTACCTTTCACACTACAGTGGCGCGATCATCATGGTCTCACACGATAGACAATTCTTGAACAGGGCAGTCAATCAGATTTTCGAGATCGACGAGTACAATCACCATCTCAAAAGATATGAGGGAAACTACGACGCCTATACGCAGACAAAAGCTGCTGAACGCACAAAATGGGAGGAGGATTACGAGAGACAGCAAGATGAAGTCAAGGAGCTCCGCAAGCGTATCCGTGAGACAGCGCGCCAGGTTGGTCATACATATCGCGCCCCCAGAGACAACGATAAATATGCTCGCTACTTCTTCGCGCAGCGAGTTGACAGCACCGTTTCGCGCAATGTACGGGCGGCTGAGGAACAACTCAAACGCATCGAAGCGGATCCTATCCCCAGGCCACCGGAGTTGATCAGGGTCAGTTCCTACTTTCGTACTGAACCTATACAGTCTCGCGTAGTTCTCAGTGCCACCGATTTGACGAAGTGCTGGGGCGAACGCTGCATCCTTTCAGGAGTACATGTGACCGTGCCTCCAGATGCTCGTATCGTGCTCATCGGACCAAATGGGACCGGTAAGACAACGCTTCTCAAGATTCTGATGGGGCTCGAAACGCCAGATAAGGGTGAGGTGCAGGCGGCAACGGGCGCCCGCATTGGGTATCTCCCCCAGGAACCAACCGACCTTGATCTGGCGAAGACAGTGCTTGAGACGTACAGGTATGGTCACATAGGATATGAGGCGGACTTTGTAGCAAAGTTGATTGGATATGGCCTGTTCCGCCTTGAGGATATGACAAAAAGAGTTGGTCAGTTGAGCGTCGGTCAGAGACGCAAACTGGAAATTGCCTGCCTGATGGCGCAAGGTCCAAATGTATTGTTGTTGGATGAGCCCACAAACTACATCAGTTTAGATGTGCTCGAAGCTTTTGAAACGGCTATCCTTGCTTTCCCTGGACCCGTCATTGCGATCTCACACGATAGATGGTTTATCCAGCGCTTCGGCGGTAAGGTATGGGAACTTGTCGATGGCAAGCTCACTGACGGGAGCTAAATCTAACGCTGCGCGGTCCCGCAGAGTAACCTGTTTGAGTCACTTGATTTTTACGCGCAACAATCCAGGAACGCAGGCAGCAATAGCGACTGTCGCAAGGATACAGGCTACTCCGCCGCTCACGACGGAGAACTGTGGGCTCACTACGCCAGCCACAACACCTGACTCGAACTGTCCCAACATAGGACCACCAATGACAAACATTGCATTGACCGCGCTGATACGCCCACGAAACTCGTCGGGAGTGGTGAGTTGAATCACCAGGCCACGCAGGATCATGCTAACCATATCAGCCGCACCGGAGCCCGCCAGGAAGAGCACAGAGAGCCAGAAAGGTCCTGGCGAGAACCCAAAGGCAATAATACAGATGCCCCAGCAAATAATCGCCAGCACAACACCTAACCCCTGGCGCGAGATACGACTGATACGCCCGGTGAAGGGAGTGAGAGCCACAGCGCCAATAGAGGTAGCCGCTAGCAATAAGCCCAAACCCTGGGGACCGATATGCAGGATATCACTGGCATACACCGGTAGAAGCGCACGAGGTGAACCAAAGAAGGTGGCGAAAAAATCGAGCGAAAGGACAGCCAGGATGATTGGGTGTGCGCGCAGGAAACGCATACCATCCACCAATGCTCCTACACCTGCCTGCGCTCGCTTTTCGACAGGAACGCGTGGAATGACCATCAGGAGCAGTGAAGCAATAACCACGAAATAGGAAATGACATCGATCCAGTAAGTATTTGCGACCCCCAGCCAGGCAATGATGAAGCCACCCAGTGTCGGGCCAATAACGAAAGTCAGCTGCATCATGACCATGCTCAAAGACATGGCGTCAGGCATCTGTTCCCGTGGCACAAGCGTGGGAATGACGGCCTGCCGGGTTGGGAATTCAAAAGCGGATACGCTGGCGGCAACCAGGACGACGCTGTAGATG
>MNIY01000128.1 GCA_001919995.1 Ktedonobacter sp. 13_1_20CM_4_53_11 | reverse complement strand
AATACCGGGAGCACCAAAGCCCTGTCCTTGTGCGGGACCCTGTTGCCAGGATGGAATTCCAGCATTGCCGGCTGCCGGTGGAGGTGGTGAGGAGGGTGGCTGCTGGAAAGGCTGCTGTCCCCATGCTGCCGGCTGAGACTGGGCAGCTTGTCCCCAGGGATCTTTGCTCGCTGCAGGTTGTCCAGACTGTTGCCACGATTGCCCGGAGCCGCTGCCGCCATACCCGGTGGGCGCCTGTTGCTGTGATGGTGAACTGCCTTGCATACCCCATGGTGAGGCGCCTTGTTGTTGTGACGCTGCTTGCGGCTGCCCCCAGGGGTCCTGTGCTGATTTTTGAGGCCTCAATGTTGCATCCTGGCCCCAGGAAGGTTGGTTCCCTCCCATGCCCGCGCCTGCAGATGGCGTGCTGGAGGGAGCGGCACCCCATTCCGCGGGCTGCTGGGGTGAAGAGGATGGGGCACCCCATGCCCCGGGTTGCTGTGGTGAAGAGGACTGAGCGCCCCAGGCGTTAGCCGCAGGCTGCTGTTGCGCAGGGGACTGGGCGCCCCATACACCTGGTTGTTGTGGTGAAGGGGACTGAGCACCCCAAGCGCCGGGTTGCTGCTGTGCAGGGGACTGAGCGCCCCAGCCAGCAGGCTGTTGTTGAGCGCCCCAAGCACCGGGTTGCTGCTGTGCAGGGGACTGAGCGCCCCAGGCACCGGGCTGCTGTTGTTGTGCCCAATCGGCTTGAGCACCGGGCTGATTCCACGCTCCTGGCGCATTCGCCTGTTGTCCCTGGCGCTGCCAATCCGATGCCTGAGCGCCTCTATCGGCTTTTGCTGCCTTGTTCTTTCCGCTATTGCGGAGAAGAAAGAGAGCTGTCACCAGGATGACTACGATAAGTACCAAAACTGCCACAATTATCACAATTGGGTTCATGAGAATACTGGAAACAGTAGAAGCAAAAAGTATGAACGTAAGTTTCTCTGTCATGTCGCTCACCCCTCTGATCGTAGGAGCGGTTTACGGGGCCGCCCACAGATATTCACGAGTGCTTATCCTATCAAATGCGATGAAGTGCAACGTAACACCACTACTATCGCAATTCAAAACGCACCTCAACACTGCCAAAGCGTAGAATATCGCCATCTTTGAGCGTACGTTCTTCGTGTGGTGTTAAGGTAATTCCATTCAAGCGAGTCTTATTCAAAGCATTGAGATCTTCGACAGTAAATGCCCCCTGCTGATTCCTCAGGTAGGCGTGGCGTCGTCCAACCGTCTTGTCTGCAAGGTTGATCTCTGGAAAGATACCCAGGATCGGATCCTGACGACCGACAACCATTAACTCACCGGTTAAAGGAATCTGTTGCCCAGTAGAGATAACCACAATGCGAGCTTGTTTTGGAGGAGCGGCTGGAGATATAACAGGTCCAACCGGTCCTGGTTTTTGTTCGTATCCGGGCCCTGAGACTCGCTTACCTGGTGGCATTGCCTGGATACGTTCCTGTAACTGATCGAGCGCTGCAATGAATTCTTGCGGCGTTGCATAGCGATCTGCAGGCGCTTTCGCCATTGCCTTCTGCATGAAGATATCAACCTCAACAGGCAGGTCGGGGCGTTGGCGGCAGATGGAAGGAACTTTTTCGTTCATGTGTTTGATGACGATGTCTACCGCCGTTTCTCCTTCGAAAGGAGGGTTACCAGTTAGCATCTCAAACAGAACAGTTGCAACCGAATAGAGATCAGAGCGGGTGTCCGCTGAACGCCCACTTTCTGCCTGTTCTGGCGATATGTAGTAGGCTGTGCCCATAAATACGTTGGATTGTGTAAGAGTGACGGTTTCTCTGCTGCGCGCCAATCCAAAATCAACGATCTTCACCACATCTTTTCCACTGATAAGAATATTCTGTGGTTTAATATCGCGATGCACCACCCCCTGTTTATTAGCTGCATCCAGTCCCTCGGCGATCTGGCGAGTGTAATTCAATGCTCGTAATGGTTCCATCGGACCATGAGTAATCATATGGTACTTCAGGTTCTGCCCATCGATGTATTCCATTACGATATAATACATCTGGTTGTCGTTTCCATAATCAACGATCCGCACGATGTGAGGATCACTGAGGTTCAGGTGGATATGTGCCTCTCGTTGGAAGCGCGCAAGTAATTCGCCATCATTTGAGAGTTCAAGGTGCATGACCTTTACTGCATAAATGTGGTTATTTTCTGTATCGCGTGCGACGTAGACGGTGGCAAAGCTGCCTCGTCCTCTTTCGTCTATGAGCTTATACCTACCTTTGATGACACGACCAATCATGTCACCGTTCATATGCCAACTCCTAACTGAAAGGCTCTCATCGCGGCTATTATAACATCATTTACTACTTGATGTCATGTTAGCTATTCTTGTGGCTCTTCATCCCTCATCAATCCCCGAATGCGGGTGTTCTAAGGTACTTTGCTGCTCTTATCCCGAAGGACCGCAGCCCTTACTCGCGGGTTTCTTATCACTCCCCATGCTTATACAAACGGAGAAGTCCGCGAATCGGTCATGCAATGGGTAGAGTCTCCTATTTTTTTGTTGCCGTGATGTGTGGCAAACCCTTGCATTTCCTATGTGGGAACTATATATTTTCTGTATGGTGAACGCGCTGTGTTGTTATTTTTGGTGGAAGGATAACCAGATGGAGCCTGTTCATGGTGTTTTACTCGATATCGATGGCGTTTTGCATGTGAGCTTGCAGCCCTTGAAGGGTGCGACGGAGGTGTTGAGGTGGTTAGAGCAGCATGGCTATCCTACCTGCTTTGTTACGAATACAACGACGCTGGCGCGCACTACGCTGGCACAGCGATTACAGGGCATCGGGCTTCCCATCACTGAGGAGCGTTTGATCACCGCGCCAGTAGCGACAGCGAATTATATTCGCCAGCGCTTTCCAGGGAAGCGGTGCTGGTTATTGACGAAAGGTGATACAGCTGCAGATTTTGCAGGTATCGAACTCGTTGAGTCGGAGGCAGACGTTGTCGTGATCGGTGGAGCCGAAGAGTTGCTGACTTACGAGGCGATGAATGCTGCCTTTCGCATGCTGATGAATGGAGCGGTGTTGCTAGCAATGCATACGAACCTCTACTGGCGCACAAGTGAGGGGCTGAGGTTAGATAGCGGGCCATTTGTGCGAGCATTAGAGGTGGCGACTGGCAAAGAGGCGATTGTGCTGGGCAAGCCTGCTCAAGCATTTTTTGAGCAGGCATTGCTTTCGATCAAGGTGGACGCGCACGAAGCAATTATGGTGGGCGATGATATAGAGAACGATATTGGAGGCGCTCAAGGAGCGGGTCTGCGCGGTATCCTGGTCTGTACAGGTAAACACCAGGCAGATTCTCCGCTTTTAGAGCGAGTGCACCCTGACGCGATTCTGCCATCGATAGCGGAATTGCCGCGCTGGATCGAGGAGCAAGAGTGAGCGAACAGAGGGAGCTCCAATTGTCAAGCAGGTTTTTCAAGAAAACATTTCGCTGATGCTCTCTCTGTTGTGAATTCGCTTGATGGCCTCCGCGAAGAGAGAAGCGACCGACACCACCTCAATCTTAGGCGAAAACGTAACAGGTTGATTTTCGACCGTATCCGTAATCAGCAGTTGCTTGATAGGACTTTTGTCGATGCGCTCGACTGAGCCTGCTGTTAAGACGCCATGTGTGACTACAGCGTAGACCGCTTTGGCCCCTTGCTCTATGAGCGTTTCAGAAACCCTGGTCAGTGTCCCACATGTTATTGTAAAGTCATCCACAACCACGGCAGTTTTGCCTTTCACGTTGCCGATGATCTGCAAGATCGATGCTTTCTCGTCGTGCGCGATGCGTTCTTTGTCGGCGATGGCCATGGAGGTGCCTAGGAGAGAGGCATACCTGCGCGCTTGTTTGGCGAAACCGACATCCGGCGAGACGACGATGATATCTTCCAGCCCTTTTGACAGGATGCGATCAACCACCACGGGGAGAGCATACAGGTTATCGACCGGCAGGTGAAAGAAGCCCTGGATCTGAGGGGCGTGTAAATCCATCGTCACGACGCGGTCTGCTCCCGCGGCTTCAATGGCGTCGGCGCAGACGCGGGCGCGAATAGAGACACGCGGTTCGTCTTTTTTATCTCCCTTCGCATAGCTGAAATAGGGAATGATTACCGTCACGGTCTCGGCCCCGGCGCGTTTGAAGGCATCGACCCAGAACAGCAATTCCATAAAATTGCCGTTCGCAGGAAAAACTGTGGATTGAACCAGGTACACTCGGCGACCGCGCACATTCTCCAAGATGCGCACAAATGTGTTCCCGTCGGAGAAATGGAGGGTTTCATTCTTCCCTTGAGGAATGCGCAGGTAATCGCAAATGCGCGCGGTGAGTTTTCGGCTGCCGCTTCCCGCAAACACCAGCATCTCGTCGTAGTTCATGTCTGGTTTCCTTATTCTCCTCTAGATTTTATTCATAACAGGGGGATGGTTGTCAGGGTCGCGGTAGGATATCCCCATGATATTTGGCAATGTTCTATATTCATTATAGTATATTTGAGCGACACCAAATATGGTAGAGTATCTTCAGGAAGGTTTTTCGTTGCAATGAAAGGGAGGATAACTAAAGATGGAGCAGCTGGAACAAATGGTCTGCGTGGCCTGTCGCAAAGGTGAGCCGACGGTGACGGAAGCCGAGATGGCTGAGTTTCTGCCACAAGTGCCGCAATGGCGCGTTGTGGAGATCGACGGCATTCAGCGTTTAGAACGCGTTTTCACGTTTCCTAATTTTGTTGAAGCGCTAGCTTTCACGAACAAAGTGGGAGAAATTGCCGAGGCAGCGGGTCATCATCCCGCTCTTTTGACCGAGTGGGGCAAGACGACGGTGACGTGGTGGACGCATAAGATCCGTGGCCTGCATCGCAATGATTTTATTATGGCTGCGAAGACGGACAAGCTGTATGAAGAGTAGATTGTTAGCTGGTGAAGCGCTTCGTCCATTGGACCAGCGCTTCTACCAGGGCCTGAATTTGTTCACGGGTCTTGTCGTCTGTTAGATTATCGTCATCATCGAATTTTTCCCAGGCAGTCATGACGTGCACTTCTGGCTTCAGGAGTACGGGCATGTTCAGATAGTGAAAGACCTGGCGAAGGTGCTGCTGGGCGCGCACGGTCCCGAATCGACCACCGATGCCCATGATTGCTGCTGGCTTCCCTTCCAGTACTGATTTTCCCGTGGGTCGAGAGGCCCAGTCGATGGCATTTTTCAGCACGCCTGGTATCGAGTAGTTATATTCGGGAGTGACGACGAGCAGAGAATCGGCGTGATGGATTTTCTCTTTGAAGGAACGGACTGGAGCTGGCTCGTCATTTTCGTAGTCCTGGTTGTATAGAGGTATTTCATCAAGCGTTACAATTTCCAGCGTGGCTTCCTCTGGTACCAGCTGCTGGGCAATTTTTAAGCCGGCCCTATTATACGAATTTTTGCGCAGGCTTCCGGCGAAACCGAGCATGTGAATTGGTGAGGTCATTATTTCTCCAACAGGATATGGTTTTATTATGATTTTACATCGGAAGAGGCATGAAAGATCAATACCTCAAAAAGTAAAGTTAGTGACTTTCGATGAGCGCGACCGCGTAGCAGGCGATACCTTCGCGGCGGCCTGCGAAACCAAGACCATCGGTAGTAGTGGCTTTGACGCTTACCTGCCCGGTATCCAGGCGCAAATGCTGCGCCAGGTGGATACGCATGGACGCTATGTGGGGGGCAAGCCTGGGTTCTTCAGCGACGATAGTGGCATCAATATTACTTATTTTCCAATGATGTTGACATAACAAATTGTAGATATAATCGAGGAAAACGGAGCTGGGCTGATTTTGCCAGCGATGGTCACTGGAGGGGAAATGTGTGCCGATATCGCCGAGGGCCGCCGCGCCCAGCAGGGCATCGACGACGGCATGTATGACCGTATCTGCGTCCGAATGACCAGAGAGGCCCTGTGCGAAGGGAATGGTTACACCACCAAGGATGAGTGGACGGTCCGAGGTGAAAGCGTGGACGTCGTAGCCAAAGCCGATACGCGTAGTCATAACCGGTTTCCTTGTATGAAAGCTTCTGCCAGCAGCAGATCTTCTTGAGTGGTTATTTTGATATTTGTGTAGTCGCCAGGAAAGACGCTTACCGCTTGTCCTAGCTGCTCCAACAAGGCGGCATCATCGGTAACATCGCTTTGCGCTGCGCTGCTGTGGTGTGCTTGATGGATGAGTGGAAAGGAAAAGACCTGCGGGGTCTGGATCGCCCAGAGTTGCGAGCGATCTATCGTGCTACTCACGTTTCCATGCTGGACCAGTTTGATGGTATCTTTGACGGGCACGGCGGCGATAGCCGCCCGGTGCAGCCGGGCTGCTTGTAAGCCAGCTTCAAGTATTGTGGAGGTAACGAGCGGTCGTGCTCCATCGTGAATCATCACCCATTGGCAAGCAGGCGCAATTGCTGCCAGTGCGTCAAGACCAGCACAGACCGAGTCCTGCCTGCGCTCGCCGCCTGGGACCAGCGCGGCAATTTTTTGCCAACCTTCTTGCGCGCAAAGCGCTGCTGCATCGCTGAGACGTTCGGAATTGAGCACCAGAATGATGCGATCGACGATGGGAGAACCTTCGAATACATCGATGGTGCGGGCCAGGGTGAGACGTCCCGACAGTGGCGTCCAGAGTTTATCGCGACCTTGCATACGGCGGCTAGCTCCCGCGGCCACGATGATGACGGACGATGTATATTGCATAAGGGTTATCTTGGCCTTGGTGGCGGCAGAGGCGATGTACTGTTGCCGTTGTTCCCCTGCTTAGGATGGGCGAAAATCATGCGCCCGGCGACTGTTTGCAGTACGCGTGTGACAGAGACTTCAATAGTCATACCCATAAATTGCCGTCCGCCTTCAACGACGATCATGGTGCCATCATCCAGGTAACCAACGCCCTGTCCGAGTTCTTTGCCGTCTTGCATGATTTTAATAAAGATATCTTCACCTGGAAGCAGCACAGGTTTCACGGCGTTGGCCAGTTCGTTAATATTGAGTACTTTTACGCCCTGCAGCTCGGCAACACGGTTGAGGTTAAAGTCGTTGGTGATAATGGGGCAATGCAGGGTGCGTGCCATTTTGACGAGTTTGCCATCAACCTCCACCACGTCCTCCACGTCGGCATCGGTGATCTCAATAGGAACGGTGGTATCTTTTTGCAAGCGGTTAAGCATCTCAAGCCCGCGCCTACCGCGATTACGGCGCATTGTGTCAGCCGAATCGGCGATACGTTGCAATTCGTTGAGGACGAAGCGGGGGACCAGCAGCGCGCCGGAGACGAAGCCTGTCTGGCTGATATCGGCAATACGCCCATCAATAATGGCGCTGGTGTCCAGTAGAATCTGTGTGACGGGTTGTAGCTGCGAAGCGTGCTCTTTGTCGCCCTCTTTCTCCTTTTCCTTCTGACGCTCTTCCTCGCGTTCACGGTCGCGGGTGCGGCGATTGGCGAAGCTAGCTTGAATGAGATGGGAGAGATCGTTTTTCCGTTGTACTGCGAGTGTTACTCCCAGGCCACCACATACGACTGTTCCAACAAAAGGAAGCATACGGCCAAATATGCCGGGCAGATTGGCCAGTGGGATAGCGATCAGGAACGAAATGATGAGGCCAATAATGAGTCCGATGACAGCCGCGACCAGGTCGCTGGCGGCCGCTTCACGCATCCAGCGGTATGGTACAACGGTGATATAGGGAGTGAAGACGAAGGCCAGCAAAGCTCCCCCCACTCCAATTCCAACAATCCACCAAATATTAAATGGTAGTGTAGACNNNATGATGGATCTGCGCTCCAACGCGGTAGAGCCACCTATAAGTACCTGTAGGATGCGTTGCGAGGCAAGACTTGCGGGCAGGGCGGATGATAAAAACAAAAATGATAATAGCGTAATGAAAATTTTCCCGAGCCTGCTGTATTGAACCATGAAACGCACCCATTGAACCGAAAAAATCTCTGTATCGACTTTAGGAGTATACACCCTTACGATGTAGGAATCAATAGCGTTGAACGGCTGAACAGCAGGCACTCCATATTCGAAGAGGAAAGGGAGATACCATATTTCTCTTAAATGCTGCCGTGCAATGTATATCATCCTCCTCTTTAGTGTAGCGCAATTTCCAGTGCTACTGCAAGTGAACTAGAGGTAATTACTCTGAAATCGGCAGGCAGAGAGGAGTATTCGAGTTCTTTACTGAGGTGTGCACCATTCCCGGCAGCGGGTACGATACTGCGTTTGAAACCGAGCTTGGCGGCTTCACGTACGCGAAGCGCCAGGCGGCTAACGGGACGCAGCTCGCCTGACAGGCCAACCTCACCGATGAGAGCCATGTCAGGAGGAATACGTTTTTCGCGGTAGTTTGAGGCAATTGCAGCAGCTACACCCAGGTCAATAGCGGGTTCTTCGAGGGTAAAACCTCCGACCACATTCGCATAGACGTCATGATTGCCCACGGCCAGCCCGACCCTTTTGGTAAGGACAGCGAGTAGCATCAAGAGGCGGTTGTGTTCTATGCCACTGGTGGTGCAACGTGGGTTGCCAAAGTTGCTGGGTGTGACGAGGGCCTGCACCTCTACCAGTAGTGGCCGTGTGCCCTCCATGCTGACCACAACTGCGGAGCCTGTCGCGTCGATTGCCCTGTCTGCCAGGAAGACAGCAGACGGGTTGGCAACTTCTAACAGCCCTTCTCCGTGCATCTCGAAGACACCCACTTCATGGGTGGCGCCAAAACGATTCTTGACACCGCGTAAAAGGCGATACGTGTGATAGCGTTCACCTTCGAGATAGAGTACCGCGTCGGCGATGTGTTCCAGGGCCTTTGGGCCAGCGACCGTGCCTTCTTTGGTGACATGGCCAATGATGAAGATGGGGGTGTGGGTACTTTTTGCCATCTGCATAAGCTGCAGTGTGCATTCGCGAACCTGGCTGATGCTGCCAGGGGCGGCTGTCAGGTGGTTTGAAAGGACGGTTTGAATCGAATCAACGACGACCAGCGACGGCTTCAAGCGATTGATGGCTTCGGCGATTACCTCTAGCTCGATGGAGGCCAGGAGATAGAGCTGCTCTCCCGTGATGTCAAGGCGTTCGGCCCGCATTTTCACCTGCTCGATCGATTCTTCACCTGAGACATAGAGCACAGGGCCTTCATTTTTTGCGATAGCGCCCGATACTTGCAAGAGCAAGGTAGATTTACCAATGCCGGGTTCGCCACCGATGAGTGTGAGTGAGCCAGCCACCAGGCCCCCTCCAAGGACGCGGTCCATTTCTGTATAGCCCACGGAGATGCGCTGCTGTACCAGGGGTTTGATCTGTGGTAATACAAGAGGAACCTGGGTACCCTGGGCGATGGCTGATGTACCTAACAGTGTTTGACGGCGTTGTTGAGCTGGACTCTGGGGAAGGTCCACTGTTTCTTCCATCGTGTTCCATGCTCCACAATCGGGGCATCTTCCCACCCATTTGCTCTGTTCACCGCCACATTGCTGGCAGATATATTTCGTACGTGTTTTTGCCATGAGAAATACAATTCTAGAACAGATGAGGGGAGACAATGCGGTATATTGCATTGTCTCCCCTCATCTGTTCTACCCTTTATTTTATCCCTACGAGGCTTATGCGGTTTCACCGCTGGCACTATTTTCACCACCGCCAGCTGAAAGTGCTGCTTCGGGTGTAGCAGGTGCGGGCAACTGCTCAATGCGGTTGCGTACATGGAGAGCGAGGTCGTCATCAACGACGCTTGCCTCTACCAGATCTCCTGGATGGAACTTGCCCTGTAAGAGGCCTTCCGCCAGGGGATCTTCGACCATACGCTGAATAGTGCGGCGCAATGGACGAGCACCATACTGAGCGTCGAAACCTTTTTCAAGCAAGAAGTCTTTGGCACTTTGAGGCACGATCAGTTCAATCTGCTGCTCGGTCAGTTGTGCACGGACGCGATTAAGCAGGAGATCGACGATGGAGTACATTTCTTCGATTCGCAGTGAATGGAAGACGATGACCTCATCGATACGGTTCAGGAACTCAGGCTTGAAGGTATTCTTCAGTTCGCCCAGCACCTTGCTTTTCATGCTCTCATATTCGTTCTGGTTGGCTCTGGCCTTGTCTTTGGACTGTTGGAAACCAATACTGGCTTCTTTGTTCAGGAGGGCCGCACCAACATTCGATGTCATGATAACGATCGTGTTGCGGAAATCGACCGTGCGTCCCTTGGCGTCAGTCAACTTGCCGTCTTCAAGGATTTGAAGCAGCATGTTGAAGACATCCGGGTGAGCCTTTTCGATTTCGTCGAGCAGGATCACGCTATAGGATTTACGGCGTACCGCCTCGGTGAGCTGACCACCCTCTTCATAACCAACATATCCTGGAGGTGCACCAACGAGGCGGGCAGCCGCGTGGCGTTCCATAAATTCTGACATGTCAATTTTGATCAGTGCGTCTTCGCTACCGAACATGAATTCCGCAAGCGTTTTGGCAAGCTCGGTCTTACCGACGCCCGTTGGTCCCATGAAGATGAATGATCCGATGGGGCGTTTGGGGTCCTTCAGGCCAGCGCGGGCGCGCCGAACCGCGCGAGCGATCTTCTCAATCGCTTCATTCTGGGCAATAACACGAGCGTGCAGCGCATCCTCCATCTGGAGCAGTCGTTGTGACTCCTCCTGCGCGATACGCATTACGGGAATACCCGTCCACATCGAGACAATCTGGGCGATTTCCTCTTCGCCGACGCTCGGTTTATCAGTGCCACGTTCGCGGTGCCAGCCAGATTCCAGCTTGGAGATGCGATCGCGCAGTTTGACTTCGCGGTCACGGAGTTCTGCTGCCAGTTCATACTCCTGCTGTTGGATCGCAGCTTCCTTTTCACGGAGTACTGATTCGAGTCCCTTCATTGCCTCTTTGAGGTTAAGGGGAGCAAGCGAGTTCTGCATACGGACACGGCTTGCAGCTTCGTCGATCAGGTCTATCGCTTTGTCGGGCATGAAGCGATCGGTGATATAGCGACTGGCCATATCGGTGGCAGCCTTGAGAGCCTCGTCGGTAATCGTCAGACGGTGGTGGGATTCATAGCGTTCACGAATACCTTTGAGAATCTCGATAGTTTCCTCAACTGTAGGTTCGCGGACGATGACTTCCTGGAAGCGGCGTTGTAGAGCCGCATCGCGCTCGATATACTTGCGATATTCATCAAGCGTGGTCGCACCGATACATTGTAATTCACCACGAGACAGGGCTGGTTTGAGGATATTAGCAGCGTCAACTGCACCCTCTGCCGCACCTGCGCCGACGAGCGTATGTACTTCATCGATAAAGATAATACAGTCTCGGCTACTGCGGATCTCTTCGATGATCTTTTTCAGACGTTCTTCAAACTCACCACGGTATTTGGTTCCAGCTACCAATGATCCCACGTCAAGGGTGAGCAGGCGTTTGTTCGCCAGTGTTTCAGGTACTTCTCCCGCGATAAGGCGTTGAGCCAATCCTTCGACGATGGCAGTTTTGCCGACGCCGGGTTCACCAATAAGAGCAGGATTGTTCTTATTGCGTCGAGAAAGTATCTGGATAACGCGCTCAATTTCTTGATGGCGTCCAATGACGGGATCGAGTGTGCCAGCGCGAGCGGCGGCTGTAAGGTCGATACCCATCTGGTCAATGGTGGGGGTCTTCGAGTGCTTGGCATCACGCTCATGCGGTGCGCCCGATTGACTGAGCACCTGAATGGTTTGTGTGCGAACCTTCTCCAGGTTAACTCCCAGGCTTTCGAGCACGCCAGCCGCGATACCTTCGCCTTCGCGTACTAACCCCAACAAAAGATGTTCTGTGCCAATATAATGATGATTCAAGCGACGAGCTTCATCAACTGCAAGCTCAATCACTTTTTTGGCGCGCGGAGTAAGACCTATTTCACCGAGGACGATGCGGTCTCCACGGCCAATTATAAATTCCACGGCGCTGCGAACCTTGTTCAGTTCGACGCCTAAATTACTTAATACTTTGGCGGCAACGCCTTCGCCTTCACGTACGAGACCGAGAAGGAGATGCTCTGTGCCGATGTAGTTGTGCTGGAAGCGTTGGGCTTCCTCCTGGGCGAGGCTTAAAACTTTGCGTGCCCGCTCAGTAAACTTGTCAAACCTATCTCTATCATTCACCTGTTTGTCACCCCCCTTTCAGTGGCAGAGGGTGGAACCGGTCCCTCTGTGTCGCTCAGGTAAACTATGTAGTCCATCATACAACACACAAAATTTAGCGTCAAGGAATACAACAGTTGCCTCCCGTTTGATAAAACGCGCTCACTTGCCTACTTACTCACTCGCTCACTCGCGACTCCTTACCGAGAAACAATCGACCTCCTCGCTGTTATACACAAGTACATATACAGAAAGGAGGTCAAGCGATCAATTTTTCATGTGCAAATCGTTCGGTAAGCTTAGCTAAGAATCTTTTCTCTTCAGTTGCCTCCGTTTATTCTGTTACTCTTTTTAGAGACAGTGGGTGATTGAAGTTTTCTCTTCTGAGCGGGTGTATCCGTTTGCTTGTTATCATCATACCTCACACATTGGAATGCGTCAAGGAGAAAATTGAACTGAAAATGCTGAAAGGATTGTCGGTAAACCGGCAATCTTTCCAGCATTTTTCATTCAGTTCCAGTTCAGTATAGAGTAATTACGAGGACTGTTCTTCAGTTGTCGCTGACTCTGTCTCTTCTTTTGTGCGCTGACGTGCTGCGGCACGGAAGGCTTCAGCCATAGCAGTCGTTTCTCCAGCGTCACCGGCAGCCAGACCACTGAGGAGCGGATTCTCATTCGCCCGATCACGGCGCTCGCCTTTGCCTTCATTTCGCCGCTGAGTCCCTGTCGCCTCCAGGGATGGAGTGGCAGATTCGGGATGCGCGGCCAGCTCTTCAAGTGAAGGGGTTGATGGCGCGGCAGCTGTCGTCTCTTTCGTATCTGATTCCTGCCCAACTGGTGAGAGTTCGGCGGACACTTCAGCGTCTGGCTCCTCCGCCTGGCGGAGACTGAGACCTAAGCGCCTGCGTTCCGCATCAATGCGGAGGATGCGCAGTTGAAGCGGCACCCCTTCATGGAGGACCTGTTTGGGATCCATCCCGGGCGTCAGCTCCGAGAGATGGATCAGTCCTTCGATGCCATCCTCGATGCGAGCAAAGGCCCCGAAGGGTGCGATCTTCGTAATCACGCCTGTGACGACCTGACCAGGCGTATACCGCTGCTCGACGGTTGTCCAGGGGTCCACTTCCGCACGCTTGATCGAGAGTGCGATTTTCTTTTTCTCTTTGTCGACGCTGAGGACCTGGACTTCGACCTCTTGCCCGACATGGAGCACTTCACTGGGATGATTGACGCGGCTCCAGGCGAGCTGGCTGATATGAACCAGTCCGTCGGCGCCTCCCAGGTCGACAAAGGCCCCAAAGTTGGCGAGGTTACTGACGATACCCTTGCGGACTTCGCCTGGTTTGAGCTCATCGAGCAATTCTTCGCGACGGCGCTGGCGCCATTCCTGGACAGCGAGGCGCTCTGAGAGGATCAGGCGATTGCGCGCCCGATTGATCTCGATAATTTTGAGCTGGAGCTCTTTGTCTTTCATGCTCTGGAGTTTGGCGGCGGTTTCCAGGTTTTCTCCCCCGGAAGCGACTTCTTCGCGCTTGAGGTTGAGAATCTGCGAGATGGGCACGAAGCCACGAATGCCGGCGACGTCAACGATCAGGCCGCCTTTGTTATAGTCGATCACTCTGGCTTTGAGGAGTTCGCCGTTCTTATACTGCTCCTCGGCAATGCGCCACTGACGCTCAGCGTTTGCCCGTTTCAGTGAGAGAAGGGCGTGTCCATCCTGCGTTTCTGGTTGGATGACGTAGACCAGGACTTTGTCATTCATGTGAAGCTCATTAAAAGAACCATAGCCGGTGGCTGGAAGTTCTTTTGTCGAGAGGACGCCCTCAGATTTGAGGCCAATATCGACCAGAATTTCGTCCTGGTCAATACGCACGATTACGCCCTCGACCACATCGCCGCGTTTGATATTGATGGGACTGGCTGATTTCTCGAGCAAATCAGCCATTTCATTGAAATCTTCCATCTCTTCTGGGTT
>MNIY01000198.1 GCA_001919995.1 Ktedonobacter sp. 13_1_20CM_4_53_11 | reverse complement strand
GGAATATGCCAGTTCTGGCAGATCAGTGCAAGGGTATAGGCGCCAAGGCCGAAATAGGTTGCGCTCCCCAGGGAGACATAGCCTGTATACCCTGACAAGATATTCCACGCCGCCGCCGCCGCGGTCAGGAGCAAAACATTGACTGCGATAGAAACAATGTTCTGGTCTCCAATCAGGAGGGGAAATACCAGGGTAAAGAGGACGACGACCAACAGACAGAGAATTCTGAAACGTTTCATAGCCTGTTTGTATAGCCCATAGAGGCCTTCAAGGACACTATCGCTGTTGCTCTGAGGGATATATCTGAATGAGAGGCAATCATTAAGTAGGGCTCTCCTTTACATTTTCGATCGTCATCGATGTAACGTCCACTTGCCATAAGGTCCAGTACATTTCAACGCGCTGCCTATAAAGTGTAACAAGCGCCTCTGTTTAGAGCAAGAATAAACGAGTAAGATAGGATAATTGGGGGGTAATAGGACTTTCACATCACGCGACCCCGCCCTCCTCTTTTAGCAGGTTATGAGACCTCGAAGTGGAGGTCGTGAGGAATGCAGTCTTTTCCGTTAACCGGCACGAGATCTTGCGGGCAGGCCGACATGACTACCACGCAATCTAGCTCAGCCCGAAACACAATGTAATCTCCTTTTTTTGACACAGTTGGTAGCCAATCAATCATGCCGTCGGGTTTGTACGGGGTGTTCATCCAAAGATTGAAGGGAGAGGGCACCTCAGGAGTTCGCAGTTTGATCGCTTTCAATGCCATCCTGAGATTATCAGCGCAATTATCATGGTAACCTTCCACCCCCAGGGTATGATACCGATAGATATCACAGGAAGCGATAGTGGTATCGTGGATACCAGGAGACGTGTCCTCCAGCAGGGTCAGAATGGGCCGTCTGCGGTTCGTGACCAGTGGGTCGCCGATTCTGGGTGTCATTCGATTCAGCCATGGTCGAACATGCTCCATCGACAGAAACTCTCGAAGCGAGTGGGCATGGAAGGCCCACATGTCGCAGACCTGGGTTCCATGCGTATTGATGATCTTGAGATGCTGTCCCTGGTCCAGGCGAACTGCTCGCCCATGACGAGCTGGGATGAGATACGTGTTTGAGCGTTCTGGACGTCCATCCTGGGAGATAGGCGACGTGAGCGTTGCGTTGGTACCGTCCGGTTCTCCATTGTCTTCGCATGCGAACGCGCTGATCCGCTCACTCATGATGCGGACTCCTTTCTTTGAAAGAGTACGTTGCTAGATGTTTGCCGCATTTGTTGGCTTACCTTCTATTTGTGGGAGCGATTAGCTGGAGCTTCCTTCCAATATATGTGCGATAGCTCCGGCCATTTTCCCTCCAGTACGCGTACCAGTAAGGTCCATGACCTTCTCCCAACTGACAGACGGTACACCAGGGCCTTCCGCATTTCTTAAAATATTTCCTATAAGAGACCGGAGTCGAGGCTTCTCCAGGAATACCGGGTAATGGATGATGGCGTTCTGGGGTCTTCTTGATGGTTTGAAAGGCGTCTGCGATAGATGGGTCGACGTAGCCCTGCTCCGGCGACGCGGCAGCACCCATGATATTCTGTACAACGACCACCATACGATTGATGGTGCTTGTTTTGTAATGCACCTTCCTCAGGTGAGAGATCCAGTGTGCCAGCGTCTCAGGCTGCAGTGCCACTTCCCTTGATCCGGCAAATTGCCAGTACGCGTAAAAATCCCTGCAGTACAAGCGGAGGGACGAGAACGAGAGTGACCCTTGTAGGATCGTGTGGTTGAAGCCGAAGACGCGCAGGAGTTCCTGGCCACGCTCCTCCGTGGAGAGATTCCCACCATAGCGAATCTGGTTCATCGAAAAGGGAATAGGGGTTCCACTCTCGGTCACGAGATTGACGCCGTGCAGCAGGAAACGCACGAGAACCTGTGTATCGTGACCATCGACCATACGCTTCTGCCATTGAAACAGGTAGCGAGCCGGGCGCAGGCGATCAGACTTTGGACTCTGGCGAGCCGGCGCAGTGATAGGAACTTCGCCAAAGGTCTCCACGAGCCCCCGCTCGATTTCCTCCAACATCTGTACCGCTTCCGGGCTGATAGTAAAGAGACGGCGGTCGTCTCCTTTGGCACCATCGGGCAAGAGCAGCTGTTTGCGCCCCTCGGAAGTGTTTATCCAACCATCAGCAGCCACCTGCAAGAGTTCACTGACCGAGCCGCCATTGGTCATGGCGAGGGTGGAGAGCGCCGCTGCGTATAAAATGCCTCTACAGACGGCTTCTGGCTCAAAAAGCAAATCTCCATCCCTGGTGTGTTCTGCGAACCAGCGAGAATCGCTACGCAATAGACCTGGCTGTTGTGTAGTGCACCCGCGCGGGAAGCCCTGGTCGCGCGCATTTGTCCAGCGTTCTTCATAGGTTAGATCGTCACGGAGCCCGCGCTGAAAATATTGCAAGAGCCGGTTTTTGATGAGATCGCCAAACCAGAACAGATCTTGCGGGGCTCCATTAAATTGGACAAAGGCACTGTCCCGCTCTGGCGAGTAAATCCCACTGGCTTGTTCGGCCTCTCGTATGACTCTTCCACTATAGCGATCCTGATGAGCCAGAATCCAGGCGCGTTTGTTCCAGAGGAAAAAGTGCAGCGGTACTTCTCGCAATCGCATTTCCCATGTTTGTTCCTGTTGCTGTAGTTCAGGGAACGAATCGGTGTAATGAAATGCCACTGGAAGAACGGTATCAAGCGAGATCCCTTGTTCAACCTGCTGGAACGTATGGAACATGCGCCCAGCTAGCTCTTTGCGGAGGAGCACAAGTTGGCGGAGCAGAGGAAAGAGAGGCACAAGTGTATTGCGAGCTGGCTGTCGTCTCAGCAGGCTGCTGGTGTTCAACTTATCTGCGTTTCCCACGCGCCTGAGGAATCCGTCCGGCATGGCTGGCAACTGGTACTGCTGCATCAAGGAAGCGTCCCCTGCTGCGAGCGTGTGGAGATACTGCGGATAGTGTTTGGTGCTGACGGAAGAATACCACGAGAGCTGCCTGCTGCGTGACATTGTGGTTCCTGTTTTCGCGGCAAATTCTTTCCATATCTTTTCGCTACGTAAGTCGCAAACTCGCTCCATGCCGCAGTCCTTCCGTAGTGTGGTGAACAGCGAGTGTAAGTGGAGCAACATTTGCACGAGAGAATTAGTACTCACCCTGCCATATGCTGAGGCAGCAGCCATTGCCAGGTACGCGGCATCAGGACTTGTGCCAATGGTTCGAATACAACATCCCATGACCTCAGGTGGAAGTTGTGCCCAGTCAATCCCCGGCGCATCGTTGAGCACTGAAGGCAACCAGGCATAAAACGCGCGTAGTTGCTCTGCCCGCTCCCATTGGCCAAAGTTGTATGCTCCCCTTCCTCCCGGGTCGGACATACATTCATCCCCTTCAATCGAATCCGGTTCCGTTCCATTCTATATTCGTGCCCTTATGAGCTATTGTTGTACAAAGCAATGAACGATGGAAGGCTCTACAACTGGACAGCTGCTTGAACCTCAATCTCAACCATAAAACCCTCTTTCACAAGCTTACTCACTTCCACAAATGTCGTGCCTGGTGGATTAACGGCAAAGTAGCGATTACGCACCTCGGCAACCTTCGCGTATTGAGACATGTCCGTTACATAGATATTTGCCTTGACGACATCGCTTAAAGAGCCACCAGCAGCCTTGAGAATTGTTGAAATCTGTTCGAAGACAAACTGAGTTTGTTTGGTTATGTCGTTTTCGCCTACTAGATTACCATTCGGGTCAAGCGGAACTTGCCCTGCAACGTTGATCAAAGCTGTATCGCCAATAACAACTCGAACAGCATGCGAGTAATTACTGAGAGGAGGGGCAATGCTGCCCGGGTTAATGAACGTCTTCTCCATGTTTTGCTCCTTTGATATTTCGGCAAGGGTCCCACCGAAGAATATATAGCCCATCTAAGTCTTCTCGGATTTACGCTACAGGACCAGAATGAGCACTATACTTGCTCAAGGTAGTCTTCTCGTCGTACAATCCCCGTCACCCTCTCCCCCTCGAGGAAGTGTTTGACGTTTTCGGCTGCCTGCCGCGCCGCGACCAATATGACATGGGAATCCAGGGCTGAATTATGGGGAGATCCCAGCACATTGGGTAGCTCGAGAAAAGGATAGTCCATGCGAAATGGCCCACCTCGTAACGGTTCTATCCACCAGGTATCGATGCCAGCCATAAAGGTGGGATGGCTCTTCAAATGCGTGTAAAGCGCCTCCTCATCAATAATGGCGCCACGGGCAGTATTCACCAGAATGGCATCAGGCTTCATCCATGCCAGCTCCTTTTTCCCTATGAGCCCTTTGGTGGCCCTGGTGAGCGGCAAAGAGATCACCACCACGTCACAGGCACGCAACACGCGCTCTACGTCCTGCAGCGTGCCAATGAAATCCACCTGCTCAGTGCTTGTTCCGCTTTGATTGATTGCAAAGATGTGCATGCCAAAAGCGCGCATGAGCCTGGCTGTTGCGCGCCCGGTGCCCCCGAAGCCAAGGATGCCAGCTGTCGTGCCAGAGAGCGAACGATTGAGTGTATGATCATCAAATTCGCCGTTCCTTAGTTTCTGATGCTCAATAAGCAGTCGTTTCGCCAGCGCCAGCGTCATCGCCAGAATGTGTTCAGCCATGGGAGTGGCATAGGCACCAGGATTGCTAGCGACGATGATATGTGAGGGCAGCTCGGCAAACGGCATGTGGTCCGCTCCTGCAGTGACCAGCTGGATGAGCGTGACATGCTGCAATCTGGGATATTCATGGGGCAGGATTTCTCGTGGGAAGTTCCACGAGAGGAGCACGTCGGCGCGCTCCAATACCTGTTCGCGTTGTGCCGATTGGATTTCGTTGAGAAAGGTGAGCGTTGCGAGGCTTCCCAGAACCTCAAGTAACAGCCCTTTCTCCTCAGTTGTGGGACTATATGTGACAACAATGTTCTGCTTGTCCATCTCTTATCGTATCTCCGTAGCAGGTGCGTCGCACACGTTTTCCAGCAGACAGGGTAAGAGGGCCTCTTGTATGGATTGCTCCTCATGCTGTTTGCCAGCTTGAGTTGTTCGTTTACCTATCACCATTCAATGCGTCTGATGCTAGGCGCCTGAAAGGGTCCCTCCAAAGAACAGATGGCCCATCTCAGGGTCTTCTCGGACTTGTCCAGCCGGGCCTTGCATACGTACACGGCCGGATTCCATGACAACCCCATATGTGGCGATGGCCAGGCCCGCGCGAACATTTTGTTCGACCAGCAGCACAGTTGTGCCTGCGCGATGCATTTGCCGTATGGTTTCAAACACCTGGACCAGTGTCTTGGGATCTAGGCTCATTGATGGCTCATCCACCAGCACCAGCGACGGTTTGAGCATGAGGGCGCGGGCGATCTCGACCTGGCGCTGCTGGCCTCCTGATAGACTCCTCGCCTGTTCTTTGGCCCGTTCCTTGACGATCGGAAACCGCTCTTCAATTTGAGCTAAGCGCTGCTCAATCCTGCGTTTATCGCGCAGGAGTAGCCCTCCAAGCTCCATATTCTCCCTGACGGTCATGTTAGGGAACAGGCTGTGATCCTGTGGGATTTGTGCTATTCCCAGTTGCAAAATGTGTGGCGCTGTCATGCCAACGATGGGCTGTCCATCAAACATGACTGTACCACCGCGAGGCTTCAGCAGGCCACTGATCACCCGCAGCACCGTGGACTTGCCTGCACCGTTGGGTCCCACAATACAGGTAAGCGATCCCTTCTCAACCTCGAGATCCACTCCTTTGAGGACATCGCCCCCCCCATAACCTGCAAAAACGTTCGTTAACTTCAGCATGCTCACACTCCTAGATAAGCATCCAGTACCGCAGGGTTCTTGCGTACCGCCTGGGGCGGCCCTTCGGCAATTTTTGTTCCGCGGTGCATCACGTTCACCATATGGCATAGTCCCATCACGAACTCCATATTATGCTCAACCACCAGGAAGGTAATGTTTTTTTGTCTGTTGAGTGTGCGAATACCGCGTGCCAACTCGTTGACCATGGTGGGGTTCACCCCACCTGCTGGTTCATCTAACAGGATCATCTGTGGTTGGGCCACCAGGATGAGCGCGAACTCCAGTAATTTCTTTTGCCCATACGAGAGATTGCCTGCTGGCTCATTTTTGAGGCTGGTGAGGCTCACAAAGTCCAGCAAGTCCATGGCCTGGCGCTGCTCCTGTGACGACCCCCAGTGTTTGAGTAACCCCCCTATATTGCGCGGGAGAGCGACGTGCATGTTCTCAAGCACGGTGAGGTGCGGAAAGATACGCGTCAGTTGAAATGTTCGGCCTATGCCCAGGCCAAATATCCTGGCGGGTGTCTCCCCTGTGATGGCTCTTCCATCGAAGCGAATCTCGCCCGTGTCTACGCGCTCGTACCCGGTAATCACATTAAACAGGGTGGTTTTACCTGATCCGTTTGGACCGATCAACCCCGTGATCGTGCCCTGTTCAACTACAAGTGAGCAGTCATCCAGCGCCTGGATCCCTCCAAAAGCCTTGGAAACGGCTTGTACTTCTAAAATGCTCATCGTGTTATCCCTCTTTCCTATCTACGAGGGCTGGTCGTTCCTGACGCGTGGCGCTCACACGAGCACCCTTGAGACGGGAAGCTTTCCAGGATAACCACTTGCTCTGCAGTGTTGGCACAATGCCTCGTGGCATGACAAGCAAGATTACCAGAAGGAACGAGCCGAACAGGATCAGATTCAGGCTACTTCCCCCGAACTGGAGTGTCAGCCATTGTTGCAGGGGCACGACCAGTACTGCTCCAATAAGCGGACCAGCCAGGGTACCCAACCCACCAAGGAATGCTATTGTAGTTAAATTGACATCCACGATGGGATCAAAGGTGAATTGAGGAAAGATCGTACCAATGAAGTAGACGAACATGCCGCCAGCCATACCGACAAAAATCGTGGAAACCACGTAGGCCACCAGTTTATATGGGCCCGTCTTCACACCTAGACCGAACGCGCGGTCCTCGTCGTCGCGAATTGCCAGGAGTCCCAGGCCGTATTTGGAGTGACGTATCCGCCACGAAACACCGATAGACACAAGCAACAGGATGAAAGTGACATAGTAGAAAGGCAAATCAATGATGTCACTGCTCCACGGCGGCGGGGGCAGGTACAATCCAAGCGAGCCATTAGTGATACCTCTCAAATTGTAGGCCAGGAGTTGGAAAATGAACATGAGCGCAATGGTGGTTACAGCAAAGGCATATTTTCGTACGCGCAGGGCAATAAACCCCAACGGGATAGCGAACGTGCCCGCAACCAGTCCCACCAGAGGGAGCAGCAAAAAGGGGAGATACCCGCCTGGGATGTTCCAATATTGGCAGATCAGTGCAAGGGTATAGGCGCCAACACCGAAATACACGGCGTGGCCAATGGAAATATAGCCGGTATAGCCTGAAAAGATATTCCAACCCGTCGCCGCCATCGCGTAGATCAGGGTGAGCACGGCCATATCCGTCACAACGTTATTGGGGGAGATCAGCACCGGGAACACCAGCACAAGTATCAGTAAGGCCAGCAGTCCCAGTGTTCTGAGTGCTTTCATTGTTTCCTTCCTTCAAGTCGCCCAAAAAGTCCCTGCGGCCGGAAGAGTAAAAGCGCTACAAGTAAGACGAAAAAGGCTGTACTGGACCAGACCGGCGACCAGATTAGGGCCACCACGTCTCCGAGAATGACCATGACCAGCGAAGCAATGAGAGCGCCGCCCAGGCTACCCATCCCCCCCAGCACGATGATCACGAGCAGGCGATAAATCAGGTCGTAGGAACTGGCAGGATTAAAGGCGTTGGTCGCGCCAAAGGCCACTCCTCCCGCACCGGCCAGGGACACCCCAATGCCGAAGGTGATGGCTTGCACCCGTGGCACGTTGATACCGATGAGGGATGCCGCTGTGCGGTTCTGCATCGACGCGCGCAGTTGTCGTCCGAAGGCTGTGCGATAGATCAGCAAGAAGAGTCCCGCCAAAAGCACGACGCTCAGCAGGAACACGAAAATATAGATGTATTGGATGTAGAACCCACCAATCTGCACTGTTGCATCGATATACCAGGAATGCAGTTCGACAAAGTTCGTGGTAAAGAAGTACCCCAATGCTCCCTCAATGATGAGAGCGATGGCGTAGGTCACCAGGATGGACAAGGTAACGCGGTCCCACTTGATCCTGCGTATGAAGGCCCATTCGAGCAGCACACCGAGTCCAAACATGAGTGGCATGATGATGAGCAGCCCTACAAAGAGGTCAAGGTGCAAGGATCGCTCCAGCACGAAGGTGAGATACGCGCCCAGAATGACCAGAATGCCCTGTGCGACGTTGATGATCTCAAGTACTCCAAAAATCAAGGTCAATCCAGATGCCATCAGAGCGTAGACACCACCCGTCAGGATTCCCAGGACGACCCCCTCGATGATTAAGGACACGGCCATACCTTTCTAGCAGCACAACCACCGCATGCGTGACTGGACGCACGCGGTGGTCGTGGAGCGCGTCACGTTTCCCAACCGTTTCATTCCTATGCAAGAACGAAGACTAAGATGGCCATGCAGGTTTGGGAAACTCCAGGTTCGCCTGCGCCTGCGCCTGCGGATACACTGGGATCAGGTTATCTTTTTGCCATTGGAACAGATACGGGACCGCGAGATCATTCTGCCCGTCAGCGCTAAACTTTACCAGCCCTTGCAGGCTTTGAAATGTGCCAGAGTGTAACGCATCGATGATTTTTGCATTGTCGAGACTCTTTGTCTGGTCGATGGCCTGTTGCAGGACCTGCCCTACAGAAAAGGCCTGGACCGAATCCGAGCCGATATCAGCAGGGCTGCCGCCGAACTTCTTGATGAAAGCGGGGACAAAGAGATCGTTCTGGTAGGTCTTGATCGTAGGCCACCACCCGCCGTTCGCGACGAGCACTCCCTCGGCGTTCTTCACCCCAACGGCTTGGGTAAAAGCGGAACCCTGATCGGGTCCAGAAGTAGCGATAAGTACCTTGGGATTGTAATGCTGTGTCGCAAAATACTTCAGATAGGCAGTGCATTCCGACAGTGCAGAGGTACCCAGGATCGCCACATCTGCGTGTGAGGCCACCACACTGGCGGCGATTGGGTTAAGATCGGTATTTTCTGCCGGGTAGATTTTGTTCAGGACGGTCTTGAGGCCCCCCTGCTCTAGTTCCGGTATGACAGGCAAGACTTGTGCCGAGGTGAACCCGTCGTCCGAAGTAACATAGGCCACGGTCTTTGGCCGCATATCCGAAGGCAAAGATAGGATATAGTGGACTAAGCTAGCCATATATCTCGATGCCGACAACGAAACAGAAAACATGTTGGTCAAGCCATGCGTGAAATCCTTTGGACTTGTTCCCGTCCCCTGGATAAAGGAATACCCATATCTCTTCGCGACCGTTGCCCCATTCACCGTAAATGCATCGTCGAACGGCCCTAGGACGAAATTGACCTTATCGACGGAGATCAATTTCTGGTAGTTAAGTGTAGCTTGCTCGGGCCTAGTTGCATCGTCATAAAAGGTCATCTGGACCTGGTGGCCAAGCAGACCGCCGTGGCTATTGACATAGTCTGCCCAGACTTGGTACCCTTGCTTTATGGCCTGACCATCGGCGGACGCATCACCCGTGAGCGACACGGAAACGCCGATTTTCACCGGCCCCGTTTGAGTTGTGGTAGTAGCAGTGTTGCCACTGGTTTGTGAACAGGCACTCAGCAGCAGCATGAAAATAACGGCGAATACAGCGAGTATTTTTGTTTGTCGACCTCGTCTCAAAATATGTCCTCCTTCATGGCCCGGGTTCCGTGTCGTGTGATGGCACACAATCACACGCACCCACACGTAATGATACATGTTCCTTAAACTGAAGCAAAAAGGTAGCATTACGATATACCAGAACCGAAAAATAAGCAAGTAGATCAAACGTGTCTTGAAAAAGAGTAACCTGTAGTCCTGACCTTCACCTTCAGTGCCCGCTTGCGTGTTGAGCAAGCAAACAAGCTCCAAGCTGTTCCTTGCACACGATATTTACAATACCAGAAAAGTCTGCCTTCCGCAAGTAGTATAACCATTAAATAAGTATTAAAATGAAAGAACGCCAGTAAGTTCCAGAGGAAATTTAACAGTTGGAAAGAGCATCTATGAGAAGAACGAGGTCGGGTTACTGATTAGCCCGACCTCATTCCCTATTGTCTGCTATTTCTCTGAGGTCCTGCCGGTAATTGAGGAGGACGTCGCTGCTGAGGCTGCGGCTGCACCGGTTGACCTTGCCGCCTTTTATCAGGATGATGTTGCTGTTCTTGTTGCCCCTGCCATCCACTGTTTTGTTGTCCCTGCCATCCTTGCTGATTCTGCCAGCCACCATTAGGTTGTCCCTGCCACCCTTGTTGACCTTGCCAGCCACCATTAGGTTGCCCCTGCCACCCTTGTTGACCTTGCCACCCTCCATTTTGTGGATAGGGGGCCACCGGATAGAAAGGTCCGAACGGATCACTAGTGTGTGCAGGCGGCAGCGCGTTTTGACTTCCTACACCCGAAGGCAAGGCGGTCGAGGTCACCGTGCGGAAGATGCCGCTGACTGTCAGATGGTTATCCTGGTCATCATTGGAGGTGACGCTGACATTTGAGGATGGTGGCACGTAGTAGCCCTGGCTTTCTCGCAGCTTGAAGGCTTCTACCGATGCGCGTAGCTGTTCAACCAGGCGTGCCAGGCGGTCCATGTTGTGGGAAGCATCGCGGGTGGTTAGCGTGCTTTGCTGTGTTGTCGTTGAAATGGCGTGCATGATGTGCACCACATTGCTCGAAGACTCCAACTGTTGGGCTGCCATCTGGTTGATGTTCTCAATTTCTCGCGCTTGATGCTCAACCGCTGCGAAGATGGATTCCAGGGCAACACCCGCTTCCTGCGTCAACTGGGTTCCTGCCGATGTTTCTCGCTCGGTATCCTGCATGGAAACGGCGACGGCTCCTATGTCTTCACGGACGCCGCGAACGATGCGCCCAATCATACTGGCCTGGTCCTTGGCCCGCTCAGCCAATCGACGGATGTCGGCTGCGACTGCGCCAAAGCCTTTCCCATTCTCACCTGCCATAGCTGCTTGAATCGCGGCATCCAGCGCCAGGCGATTCGTCTGGTGTGCGATACCGGCAATGACTTCGACGATGTTATTGATCTCACGCGAACGGTCACCGAGCGTTTGCACCTTTGTCGCGGTTTCCTGCACGTTGTCCTGGATACGTCCCATACCTTCGACAGCTTGCTGCACTGCTTCGCGTCCGCCTTGCGCACTTTGACGCGCATCACGGGCCACTGTAGAGAGGATCCCCGCGCGGTCAGCCACATGGTGGCTTGAATCTGCCATGTGTTCGACTTCTACCGTCGCGCCAGCGATCTGGTTGAGTTGGATATCTCCAGTCTCCACCAGTTGGGTCAGGCGATCAAAAATTGTAGATGTTGAACTTTCAACCTCGTGGGCAACCATTTTAACGCGCACGATCAGACTTCCCAACTCTTCTACCATGTAGTTGAACGAGTCGGCGAGTACACCCAGCGCATCAGCAGTCACTTCTGCCTGTACGCGAAGGTCTCCTTCACCAACGCCGCTGACTTCACTGACCAGCTTTTCAACCTGCGCTTGCAAGTTATCGCGCTGAGCCTGTGTTTCTTGAATCAGGCGTACAATATTGTCTAACATACTGTTCATCGAGGTCGCGACCATGAAGATCTCATCGTGGCCCGACATCCTTGCGCGGGCACTGGTATCACCTTTGGAGATACGCCTTGTCAACGAGGCAAGCTGGCGCAATGGCTGTGTGATGGTGAGGTTCACGATAAATCCAGTCGCCAGTACCATTAAGATGATAAAGAAGGCCGCAATGGCTGTCGATATCAGAATAGGCTGAGTATCTGAAGCTCCAACAGTTGTCACAGTCTTACTCATAGCCGCAGTGTCGTCCACCACGCGCTGCCAGGCATTATCGAGGTTGGTGAACTGGTTATTGGCGAGCCACAGGATCTTGTATGCGCTTTTGAATTGCGTTTGCAGTTGGTCAGCAGGAAGCGTTTGTGGATGCCCATTGACTGTAGGGTCCAGTTTATCGAGTAGATCAACCTCCTGCTTTTGCAGGCTTTCGTAGGCGGGCCATTGCGTACTGGCCACTTCGTTGAGCGCCTGTTGCTGGTCTGCGATAATTCCTGGTCCTGTCGTAGGGTTATTGTCGTTGAGGATAGAACGAATAGTGTTCATATTACTGGACGTGGCGAGGTCGTAGTTTGCTTGATAGGTCGCCAGTCCATCCCTGAATTCTGCTTCACGAGCTGCGATATCGGCACCCACTAATCCACCTGCGTTAGACAGCGCAGGATCAGTAATATTGCCGTTGAGCGAGGCAAAAATCTGATTGAACCGGGTCTGCACCAGCGCATTCATGCGCTGCAGGTTTCCCTGTTCCTGCGATGAAAGGCTCTGCGCGTCAACGCTAGTTTGTACTGCCATACTGCGTGTATTAAGTGACGAAAGATAGAAATTACCGAGCAGTACAATCACGATACTGGGTATGACCGCCACTACTGCGAACGCGATGAAGAGGCGACGGAAAATAGGTATATTGCTAAAAAATCTTAACATGACAGCTTCAAACCCTTCTCAAGCGGCACGCAACGACACATTACGGGCAAAAGCTTCGATGAGTCGTTTCCTAAAATATACAACTACATGAAGTAAGAGCCTGTTACACCCGATTCCATTAGAAAGCGAACGGTACCAGATTAGCGCGTTGAAAGCAAACAACCTTCAAACACCCTCTACAATACACCTCCTTAGTGTACAGGAATTACAGAAGAAAAGCACCAATAAGATGAAAGCCCCCCCAAAAGTGCTATTCATCTATGCGAGAAAAAAACCAGGGGGTTGGAGATTACTTCTTACTCGCCGTTACTGTACGTCCAGGTGGGTAGTACCAGAAATTCCTGCCCGATACTCGCACATTCTGCATGCCATTTGCCTGCAGAGTCTCAAGGTACTCGTTGATATAAAATATATCCATCAGAGCTATCTTACCACCTGGTTTGAGTACGCGCACAATCTCGCGTATTGCCTGCTGGCGTCCATCGCGACTCTCGATATTATGAATAGCTACACTGGCTATCACTGCATCGAAGCTGTCATTGGTGAAAGGGAGTTCGCGCATATCACCATCGTGCACCTCGACTCGATCAGCTACACCTTCAACCTGAGCATTGTTGAGAGTCACAGTTCTGCTGTTGCTGCCCTGGTCTACCTGTGACCAGCGATCAATGCCGACGGCCTTACCTTGAGGCAAGCGTTTGGCCGCCCCTATAAGCAATACCCCATGTCCACAGCCCACGTCGAGCACAGTTTCGTTGCCACGCAGGTGTAATCCATCAAGAAGACTATCGCGTATCCACATTTTACCGACTCTGCTACCCAAAATAAGCGCCAGTCCTTCCAACGCAGAGAACGTACTAATTACAAGTGTTGCGAGCCCAAGCAAGGAAATGAGTCGCTTTGTTGTATTTTGTCGTGATTTTGCCCACCTCCGCATGAAAACTCCTAGTACAGCCAGGATTGCTCCCCTGAGGAATTTATCTCGTACCAATCCGGGCACGTCCTGTCCGTAGTCTGCCTTTTGTTTGTTCTCCTGTAGCATTATGCTTTCCTCCATTTCTTCTTCCATGTTTTTATCAGATCGTCGCAAATGCTCCTGGGATGTTATCCTTCCCGTCTTCTTCTCCTTGACTTCCCTCTATTCTATCATCTGCTCTTAAATAGTTGCGATTCCCTTGATTGCTGAACTTGTCGATGTGTCTGTTGCAGAAAATGCTATACTATTTCCATGAGAACTATCACTGTTTTGAAGGAACTTCCATGAACTCGTTTGCTCCCACTTCCTCATGGCCATTTCAAAAAGTCCTGGTCGCTAATCGGGGCGAAATTGCTGTACGTGTCATCCGCGCGTGCCGTGAACTCGGACTGACTTCTGTCGCCGTCTATAGCGATGCGGATCGCAATGCTTTACATGTGCGCATGGCTGACGAAGCCTATCATATCGGTCCATCGCAAGCCTCGCAGAGCTATTTGCATATTCCGACGATTATTGAGGTCGCTACATACGCGGGGGCAGAAGCTATTCACCCTGGTTACGGCTTTTTGTCAGAAAATGCCACGTTTGTTGATGCCTGCGCTGCCGCTGGCCTTATTTTTGTCGGGCCAGCGGCAGAGGCGCAGCGCGCTATGGGCGAAAAGACAGCTGCTCGGCGCACTGCACAGGCGGCGGGTGTTCCCATTGTGCCAGGTGCGATGACCGAAGAAGGGGATGACGCGGCTTTTGTGACGACTGCCGAACAGTTAGGGTATCCCATTCTCCTTAAGGCTGCCGCCGGGGGAGGTGGGAAAGGTATTCGCTTTGTACGCGATCCCAGGGACCTGCTCTCTTCGCTGCGTACCGCCCGCAGCGAGGCCAGGAGCGCTTTTGGCGATGGTCGTGTGTATATGGAGAAAGCAGTCTCTCCCGCCCACCATATCGAAGTACAGTTTATTGCTGACACATATGGCAATGTCGTGCACCTGGGTGAACGTGAGTGCAGTATACAGCGCCGCCACCAGAAGTTGATCGAGGAAGCTCCTTCCCCTCTATTGGATGATGAACTGCGGGAGCGGATTACCTCCTCGGCAGTACGGCTGGTACGTGCCATTCAATATGTGAATGCCGGGACGGTGGAATTTTTGCTGGGGCCGGAGCGGAACTTCTATTTCCTCGAAGTCAATGCCCGTATTCAGGTTGAGCATCCTGTGACGGAGTGGTGCACAGGCATTGACCTTGTACAGGAGCAGTTCCGTGTCGCCGCTGGCCTTCCGCTCTCGTTTACGCAACAAGACGTGAGGTTTCGCGGCGCGGCGATAGAGTGCCGCATCTCGGCGGAAGACCCGGAGAATCGCTTTTTACCGGCAACAGGGTCAGTTCAGGCATTGCAAGAGCCGTCAGGCCCTGGAGTGCGAGTCGATAGCAGTCTGTACCCTGGTCAGCAAGTACCACTGTTTTACGATCCACTCCTATCGAAGCTGATTGTGTGGGGCAGAGACCGCTCCCAGGCTATTGCTCGTATGAGGCGTGCCCTGGCTGAGTACCAGGTTGTTGGCGTGCGTACGACGCTGCCCTTCGCGCGCTGGTTGATGCAGCAACCGCGTTTTATCACCGGTGACTTGTCGACAGACTTTGTGGCTGAGGAATGGGACACTCGCAATGGTGAGGCAGCCTCTGCGGTTGCCCTGGATAGCGACCTTGCAGGGGAAAGTGAGATGGCCCCTGGCATCGACCAGGTAGCAGCGCTTGTTGGCGGGTTATTGGCCAATGAACATATCGAGGCTGAAAAGTTGCGCAGGCGCCCGGTAGCGGAAGCGAATGGGACAATGAGCCGCTGGCGCGAAGCGGGAAGAAGAGAAGCGTTGAGATAACAGGTTTTTGTGCAGGAAGGGCTGTTTGTGATAGAACCACTAACAGCCCTTTCTACTTGCAGTGTCATTTTTCTTCAACGGGAGGGGGTAGTTCAAACGAGGGCGGTGTTTTGCCGTGTCGCTTCATAGCCTCGGCCTTGAGTCGATCGACAGTCTCGTAAGGAACGTGCCTACCACCTAGTGGGGTAGGATGAATGCCGGGGCCATGAAAGTCGCTGCCGCCGGTTGGAATGAGATGATACTCATCGGCAAGCGCGCGTAAAGTCTGCACCTCCTCGTCTGTGTAGGAGCCATAGTAGGTCTCCAGGCCAAGCATACCGGCTTCACATAGTCCGGGCAGCCAGTTACGGAGCTCTTCAAGGCCAGGAAGCTCGAGAGGATGGGCGATGACAGGCAGACCGTTGGCGCTGGCGATGAAACGCACTGCGTCCACTGGCGTAAGCTTGTAACGAGGCACATAGGCAGAACAGCCTTTGCCGATATATTTGTCGAAGGCTTCGCCAATACTCTGGACGTAACCAGCCTCCATTAGTGCCTGGGCAATATGTGGTCTGCCAACAGAACCCTGAGCTATTTCGCGCACCCTCTCCCAGGAGATCGCGACGCCCTGTTCATTGAGCAGTTCGACCATGCGCTGTCCCCGTCGCACGCGAGCATCGCGCAACACTTTGAGTACGCCCTGGAATGCCGGACGCTCGTATTCGAGAAAATACCCCAGGACATGCACTTCGCCGCCCACCACGTCGGTATTGATCTCGATACCAGGAATGAGATCGATATCCAGCTTGCCAGCTACCTGCGCAGCTTCTTGAAGCCCGTCGGTACTATCATGATCGGTCAATGCTAACACGCGCAGCCCGGTATCTTTTGCGTGATGCAGCAGTTCTGCCGGTGTATAGATACCATCCGAAGCCGTTGAATGGGTATGTAGATCGACATAATTGGGCATAATAAAGGACACGTCCACTTTCTAAACAAACAGGTATGGCTACCTGGCGTAATCTACAGAGCGAGTCTCGCGAACCACACAGACCTTGATTTGCCCGGGATAGTCAAGGCTTTCTTCGATTTTGTGGGCGATATCGCTAGCCAGGCGATTCGCCGAAAACTCGTCGATTTCTTCAGGTTTAACGATGATACGAACCTCGCGGCCGGCCTGGATGGCGAACGATTTTTCTACGCCGGTAAACGAGTTCGCGATACCCTCAAGCGCCTCCAGGCGCTTGATATACAGGTCGATGGTTTCACGACGAGCGCCGGGGCGAGCCGCCGAAATCGCGTCTGCCGCCTGTACGATGGCCGCTTCCAGCGATTGTGGTTCAGACTCGGTCGCGTGATGTGCTACCATGGCATGAATGATTTTCGGTGATTTGCCAAAACGGCGCGCTATTTCTCCACCGATGATGGCATGTGGCCCTTCGACCTCCTGGTCAATAGCTTTACCCATATCGTGCAACAGCGCGGCCGTCTTACATACATTGACATCGGCTCCTAGCTCGTGAGCCATAGTTGCCGCCAGTATCGAGACTTCCACTGAGTGCGCGAGGACATTCTGTCCGTAACTTGTGCGGAAATGCAGCCGTCCAATAATTTTGAGCAGCTCCGGCTGTAAACCATGCACGTTGGCTTCCATAGCAGCTTGCTCACCAGCTTCGCGCACAACCGCATCGACTTCCTGCCGCGCCTTGGCGACAACCTCTTCGATTCGAGCGGGATGGATACGTCCATCGAGAATGAGCTTCGTCAAAGCGAGACGGGCCACTTCTCGACGTACAGGATCGAAGCCGGAGAGAATCACCGCTTCTGGCGTGTCATCGATGATGAGGTCTACCCCGGTGGCGGCTTCCAGCGCGCGAATGTTGCGACCCTCGCGTCCGATGATGCGCCCTTTCATTTCATCGTTGGGCAGGGGTACAACTGAGACGACGGCTTCTGCCACCTGGTCGGATGCGCAGCGTTGAATGGCGAGGGTAATGATCTCGCGCGCGCGGGAATCGGCCTCTTCGCGTGCCTGCTCCTCGATCAAGCGCACACGCTGGGCGGCTTCCGTACGCACTTGATCTTCAATGCGTGCGAGCAGCAGTTCTTTAGCCTGTTCGACTGATAACTGCGCAACACGCTCTATCTCACTAAGCTGCATGAGCCTGAGGTTCTCTACCTCCTCTTGCGCCTGCTCAAGACGACGTTCCATCGCTGTGAGCTTCCGCTCACGTTGTTCGAGCGCATCGATTTTGCGATCGAGCGCTTCATCTTTCTGCTGGTTACGGCGTTCCTGGCGCTGTAACTCGGTACGCCGCTCCGCGTTTTCGCGTTCGATAGTAGCACGAAAACGCGCGGTTTCATCTCGTGCTTCACGAAGAGCATCACGTTGCTGGTTCTGGACTTCGAGCAGTTT
>MNIY01000184.1 GCA_001919995.1 Ktedonobacter sp. 13_1_20CM_4_53_11 | reverse complement strand
AACAAAAGTTTTATAAACCTTTGTTTATATAGTAACTTGTGTTGGGGATTTTGTCAAGGCAGATAACAGCCTGCGCAGGCATCGGAATGTCTACCTGAAGACACTGCAGGCTCCTTGAAATGAGGGGCCTGCAGCCCATAAATATCGTCCCGCTGCTTGATGAGTGGCACGCTCAGCGGGGAGTTGTTTCACCTGGAGTAAAGGGGGCGCCATGACCGGGGACGATCAACGTTGCTATCTGTAATACTCGTTCGCGATTGATATGAATCGCCTGCATATCCGCAGCCAGCGGATCATCAGCTGGCCCTTCAGCAGACCACCACAAATGAGTGAACGCGACAATGCCACCGGGAGTTCCGACGAGCGTCGTAATATCTTGCAGGGTATGACCCGGCGTTTCAATCAAGCGAATAGAAGGCGCGAGATCATACCCCTCAGCGGGACGATCCTCCCAGGTGTCACCATGATAGATAGCCCAATAATCATGAAAACGGGCGTTTGGAAACAGAGCGGCATTAAGGGTATGATCCGGATGATGATGAGAGAACACCACATCGGTAATAGACAAGGGTGATTCACCCAATGCGGCAAGAGGCGCAAGTATGGCGTTCTGATCTGGAGTCATACCTGGATCAATAATTACCCTGATGGCCCCATCACGAACGAAACCGATCGTTGATGCTACCCGGCTTACCGCCGGTGTCTCGCCATCTCTAGCATAGCCATTGAAGAGGATATGTACCTCAGCCGATGAGGCGGGTAGCATGTTGTTTTCGTTTGCCATTTTTTCGTCCTCCTTTTCATCAAAAACTATTCTCGCTCATATTTATTAAGATCCTTCCGTCAGGCTCTCCCAGCTGGCCTGACTATAGGCGAACATACTGCCAACAATAGCACCCGTCAGGAATACTAAAGTTAATCCTCCCACCCATAACCCCCACTCGTTATTACTAATTTGCGCTATCCAGGAGAAGCGCAGTGTATCAACTATAGCAACAATGCAAGAGCCCAGGCCAACGACGATGCATAGCCATAGTAGAGGCATGGGAATGACAAGCCAGCGTTGAAATGCCGCGCGATACTTGCGAAAGCAACCGATCAGGTCGATGAACAGAAACGAGGCCGAGATGGCCCAGACTAGTACTGCAGCAGCCTGAGACACATTGTATAGTTGAATTGGGAAAACGGCAGGATCTCCAATCCCGAAATAGGGTGCGAGAACGAAAGCGAGGAGAGTGTAAATAATACCCAGGACTGTTTGGAAGATGATCGCGTTGGCAGGGACGCGATTGGCATTGAGTCTCCCTACGCCTACAGGCAGGCGGCTGTCAATCGCTCCTACCAGGAGGAGGCGCGCGAAGACATAATTGTAGACGAGGACAGTGGAAATAAAGGACCCCATCAGGCAGACAGCGGTGACGGCTCCCCAAAAATTCCCCAATGCTGTCTTCACTACTGTGACCAGCGCGAATGGCGTGGATCCATTTGTTGGGCCCAGCACAACCAGAATCGAAAATGTGGTGATCATGTAGAGTGCCACGATCATCACTCCACCCAGGAGGAGATGACGTTTTATCGTGAAGGACTTATTGCTTTCCCTGATTTCTCCCGCCAGGTTGAGCGGACCTTCTGCACCAATATAGGCAAAGATCATAAAACCGAACAGCACGAAATTGTCGGGGGTAATACTATAGTCGGACCAGTGGCTAAAATGGGTGGCGGAAGCATGTCCAGTTGCGAGCCAGACGATACAGGAGAGACCGATAAAGAAGCAGGCGAGCACGGTAAGGCTGACCAGTACGTTGATGACATTCTGGACTGTGCGAAACCGTTGGATAGACAGGGTACCTGCAAGGGCCAGCACAACACAGATGACCAGACCTTGCAGCCAGGTCTGGCTGAGCCAGTTGCTGTTCATGGACTGGAGGAAGGTGACCAGCAGGTCGGCCAGGCTCGTGGCTATCAAGACGCCTGGAAACCAGGCACAGAAACCGGCGAAGAAGCTCGATCGTCCGCCAATGGCATGGTGCGTCCAGTTATAGAGTGATCCCTCGTGCGGAAACATGAGACCAAGTTGCACTGTGGCAATGATACACGGGATAAAGAACACCATGCACGCGAGGAGTAAATAGGTTATGGCCGCAGGCCCTCCTAGTACTGCGGTGGTCGCAGTAGTCGCCAGAAAAATGGATACGATGAACGTTGCAGTCATATCCCTGGCCCCCAAGATTTTTGGCATTGTGAGAGGCACGTAGCTTTCCGATGGTAATGGCTTGTACTCCTCGTGAGTTACTTGAGACATCTGTTGATTCGTTGCCGCCATGGATTGTTCCCTCCATCTCTCCATTCGCGCCGTGAATTTCTCTTACAAATGTCTTCGGAAAGAAACGGCACGTACTATCCTCGCTGTCTACACACAGCGAATTTTATTTGCCATAGTTGGTATATCCTTCTGTGTCTGCATGTTCTCAGCCATATCTAGAACATCATCTGAATACGGGCATGAGGGGCATTATGGCTACCTGTGCAAGTATACTCTATTGTGATGGAATCTGTGAAAAAACAGTGGCAACATAGGAGAAATTAGCTAAAGCAGAGGTATCATGATCGAACTGTCACGAGCAGAGACGCGGGCGGAAGCCGCGTGAATTCCCTGCCTCGTGACGACTCTACTTGCGTACTGGCTGTGAAAAGGTGGAAGAAAGCTATTCCAGCGCGCTCAGCAAATTTTGGGGTTCCGATTCGGGATCCTCGAGGAACACGTCTTTGCCCCGTTCGAGACCCGCAGGGTTACGACGATTGAGATAGAGTAGGTAGACGATGCCTAACACAATCCAGATAACCAGAATAGGTACCGACAGGTTGAATGGATAGGGCGGCACTGGATAGACCTGTGAGGCGAACACGAAGAACAGGATAATCACCGGGATGACCGGAACGATTACATGTTGAAACACTCGGAAGTCCTGCGGCCGCTCACGTCGATAGTACACGAAGGTTGAGACGCAAGAGGCTACGTAGAGAATCAGTAATCCCAGTGTGAGAACCGTCCCAATCAGTCCATAGGCCCCGGCATAGCCAAAGAGCAGACCCAGACCAATTGATATGACGATCGACGCCACGGAATGGACGATAATAGCGATACTGGGCGTCCGATGCGGTGAGAGCCGCGCAAATACGCGTGGCAAGGTGCCAATGCGACCCATGGCATAGGCAACACGCGAGGTTGCATTGATGCCGGCGTTCCCGTTTCCTACAGCACTGTTGATGATAGCAAACGAGAGAATAACTGGCCCTACTACTCCCCAGTATTTCTTGCCAAGGTCCGCCCAGGGAGCAGCTGAAGCAGGGTAGCCCTGAATAGCGGGAATACCCCAGCCATTCACTCCAGCAAAGGAGGCCACTGTATAGAGCAAGCCGATGGCTATAGCGCTGTAGACAACAGCACGTGGAATGTTTCGTTTGGGGTTATGTGTTTCTTCGCCCAATGGGGCTGCAGTTTCAAAGCCAACAAAGGCCAGAAAGGCAAAGACCATGCCTTGAAAGATGCCGATCAGGCCACCCAGTCCGCTTTCTGCACTATAAATGGGAGTAAAAACTCTCAGGTCATTATGCGTGCCTACGGCCACTATCATGGTGATTGAGAGGGCAAGCATGATGCTAATTTCAATTGCCCCCAGAACTATGCTTGCCCTTGCCGAGAGCTTGATCCCGTAGTAGGTCAGGGCAAATACCCCGATATTCCCCAGGATTGTATAAACGTACCAGGGGATATCGATACCCG
Source organism: Ktedonobacter sp. 13_1_20CM_4_53_11 (assembly GCA_001919995.1). The sequence goes on along the minus strand of MNIY01000184.1, from coordinate 3,900 downwards.
TTAATGTACGTATAAGATCTTCGGTATACAATCCCCAGATGAGCGCTACCAGTGGCAGCAAAAGCGGCTGAGCGATTAAGAACACCCAGGCCGACAGGAAGCCCCACCTGGCCCCCAGGCTCCGGCTGATATAGGTATACATCCCCCCGGCGCTGGGGATATGGATGGCAAGCTGCCCGATGCTTGATGCGATAAAGGCACAGGCAATCGTTGCCAGCAGAACAGCCAGTGGGAGTGAGGCTCCGGCAAAGAGAATGGCCGGGGAAAGAGCGGTGGCGATCGCCGCAGCTGGCGCCATAGCGGTGATTGATTGAAATAGCACACCAGGCAAGCCAATAGCGTCATTTCTGAGCGTTGTCCCTCCACTCTCAACGGAGGCGGTGGTCTTTGCAGTAGACAATTGCGTTCTCCTTTGCTAAATGTTCACAGGATGAGCGGTTCAGAGCGCCAATAAAACAACGAACAGATACCGCTGCGCGTGTCCACAGCGGTATCGGGGATGTTAGTGTTCGTGCTCGCAATGATCTCCATGTGCGGCTGGAGGCGGCACGTCGAGAGCAGGACTACGATCGAAAAAGTCAGTCGGTTTGAGGGTGAACCCAATCGTAGACACGGGCATCACTGGCCAGTCTTCCGTGCGTGAAACATGATGAGCGTTCATGGTATACCAGACCACCACGTCTGTATTCTCGATGCTTCGGTTGTTGCTCGTCCAGGCAGGTAACCCATCCCCACCGCGATGTTGATTTGGATAGTCCCCCGCGGGAAAGTTCTCATGAGCTGCATACGGTGTGACCCAGAGGTGTTTGCGGGCAAAACCAGCGCGTTGCATGACGTTGGAATCTGGATGAGCAAAGGGAAGCGTGTTCTCGCCGGGAAGGAGTGTGTATCCCACCGGCTCGTCGAGCCAGTTCTTGACTGCTGGATTGACGATCCTCCAGTAGCGGGCCGTGAGTGGATCGATCACCTGCTGTGCCTCCAACTCACGGGAAAGCAGCGTTGCTTTGGCGAAAAAGGCGTTGCCGTGCGGGTTCTCGGGACCGATTGGCTCGGACTCTGAGTGCACTTCGTACACCGAGTTGTTGGGGCCATCTACCATCATATCGAGTCGTAGATTGAAGATATGCTGGTGGTTCGGCGCGTTGAGCCCCGGTGCGACAAGCTTGCCATACTTGGGGATCACGCCTGGCGGAACTGCTCCGGTACTCATGATGCCGGTGAGTTTCACCTCAAACTGGATGCTGCCATCTTGATAGAGGTACCAATAAAACCCGTACTCGTAGTTGCCGACTGTAGCGATGAACGAGATGACCAGGCGGCGTGAGCGCCGCACCTCTGTCTTGTTCGTACGCCAATCAATATGCTTCCAGAGAAGGCTGTAATCCTCTTCATGCATGCAAATGGTATTCGGCATATGCACCACATTGCCGCGGCTGTCGACCATATGTGCATCGAAATAGCGGATCTCTCCCAGGCAGTCACAGCCAAGCTCCAGCGCATTGGCAAGCATGCCCACGCCGTATTCGCCCACATCGAAGGCGTTCTTACGCCATTGGTTGGGGGCGGGATCGGCGTAGGGCACCACCATCTCCGCCAGCGATGCCCGGTAAAGAATAGGACGCACGCGCCCCTGATCCTCGTAGCCGAGCGTGTACAGCACAAGCCCTTCGCGTGGTGTAAAGCCAATGCGGAATCGCCATTTCTGCCAGGAGACTTCATGCCCCCTCACCGTAAAGCTGGGTCCCTCTGGCTGGGTAATCTCCACCGGTTTAAGGTCGTCGCGCATCTTCCCAACCGCCTCTACCGAATAGTTTCCGGGTTCCGGTGGCAGGGGGATGACGCCATCGTCCTCGATCCGCACGACCTCCATCCGGTTGAGGTCGACGAGGGCTCGTACCCCTTCGACCGGGTGCGCGTAGCCGTTGTCGTCGGGACTGCCGATGCGCACCCAGGAGAGTGCACGCACCAGGCGGCGCGTCGGCTCCTCTTCGGGTCCGTAATACCCGGCACTCCAGGGGTCGACCATCACCATCTCCATGTCCGTGATACCGCGCTTAGCAAGGGCAGCCTGGAATTCCTCGTTGTTTTTGAGCAAATGCTCACACTCGAAAAACTCGTCCAACATGACAGGTGGCTGTACACCAGGAATATGCTTCCAGGAGGTGACTTTGTCTGCTGTGAGGTCCACGATAGCCTCGTATGTTGCGCCGTTAGTGTTGTCGAGCAGCTTGATAAGGGCCTCGCGCGGCATCCGGTCATCTTCATTGAAGGTGAGTACAACGTTCTTTGGCGGCTCATGGAGAGTCACCGAGACAAAGCGGACCTTATCACCGAGTTGACGTTTTTCGCGAACAAGAGCGACTGCGGCACCAAGCTCTTCGGCTGTCAGCGGCTCTAACGGATGATGAAACGATGGTTTCGTGAGACCTAATCCTCCAACTCCGTGTTGGATATCAACCATAGAGTATCCTACCTTTCGCTGCACCTGACATATGCCCGGTGTTCTTAACTCCAGCGCGTACTCTGTACCTCAGGAAAGGAGGCACACGCTTCCGCTCTCACCGTCGAAAACCGGTGTTTTGCGTCGCTTTAGCACGCTTCTTGCGTTGCAGCAATGCACTCGCACCAGAAAAGCGCCGTTTTCTCCTCCTGTCCACATAAATAAAGGAATGTATCGTTGTCAATAATGCCTCGTCTCACGCAGGTGATGTTACTAAGTGCAAGACCAACATTTGCAACATGGTTCAAGCATACAATGAGGAAATGCTTCTGTCAATGACTTTGCCTCTTTCCTAATCAGGAAAAACCGAGCAGAGGTGAACAAAATGGATGAAGGCCGGTTGTTCAAGACAACCGGCCTTCATTCGTTACGGGATAGAGGGCTCATCGGCGGATTGCAGTACGGCATCCTCACAGGAGCAGCTTTTGCTGCCCTCACCATGCTCCTCATCCTCATCGGCTTGTCAGGAAAGATTGTGCGAGAGCAAACGCCACCTCCTGAGCCATCCTGAAGCCTCATCAAGAGGTCTCTCAGAGAGACCCGACCCCGTCCCTCTCTACCCTCTTGCCCGTGTCTCTCATGCTGAAGGGTGATATGGCTCTTGATGAGCGATGTTGGTTGTAAAGTCCATGAGAGCATTTGCGCTGGCTCTGGTCACTCTTGCCTGCCTCACCGGAGCCGACCTCTTCCAAGCCACCTTCAGAGATGCCCATCTCAGGGGAGCCGACCTCTTCGGAGCCAGCCTCAGCAATGCCGACCTTAGGGGAGCCAACCTCGGATTCGCTTTCCTTAGGGAAGCCGATCTCCTTCGAGCTATCGGACAGTATACAGCTCATTGCCTCTAAAAATCGTAGTTGCGCGGGAGATAAGGTATCACTGGTTAGCTCGGACAAGACATCCGCGATCGGACTTGCCAGACGCCCACTGATGTGCTCTGAAAACTCTGATTGCATCGAAAAGATGGTCAGAAGTTCGTCGGATGCGAGCACATCTTCGATGAGTTGATCCACCTCAGGAGCATCTTCCTGGAGGGAAACCAGTGCGGCGAGGCGTTCTGCTAAGCCCAGCATTTGTTGGTAGAGTAGTGGGTGTTCGGCAACATGGAGAATATACAACCTTGCCCCAGGGGCAAGGTCAAGGGGGGAAATACACGACTGAACGTAGGGGCGCAATTCATTGCGCCCGGGTGGGAGCCGATTCTTGTCCCCGTGCGCAATGATGCACTTTGACAAATTCATCCGGACAACGGTAGGTGCCGGTTGATCGCGCACATGGCCGATTGATCGGCCCTCGGGGGCTCTTCCGCTACCCAAATGATTTTGTGAAAAGCCATCATTGCGGCACAGGACAGGAATCGGCTCCCCCACCCGGGCGCAATGAATTGCACCCCTACCTCGTTT
>MNIY01000058.1 GCA_001919995.1 Ktedonobacter sp. 13_1_20CM_4_53_11 | reverse complement strand
CGCCTGGAACCACCGGCCGTAGCGCTGGCACCCCAGGTTGAAGAAGATTGGGGAGAGTGACACGATGCGCCTGGCTATTCTCACATCGCGCATTCGCGTGGAAGAGAGACTATTGATCGATGCGCTGAGACAGAGGGCAATTGCATTTGACATCGTTGATGATGGAGAATTGCTGCTTGACCTGTCATATCCTGATGAGCGATGGCGTGAGTATGATGCTGTCCTCTGCCGCAGCATGAGTCAATCGCGTGGGTTAGCAATGCTGCATGTATTAGAGCACTGGGGCGTACGCGTCTATAACCCGGCAACTGTGACTGCAACGTGTAACGATAAGCTGCTCACGACATTGGCGCTGCTCCGTGCAGGTATCCCGACACCGCATACCATGCTGGCCTTTGATTCACAGGTGGCCATTAAAGGTATGGATATGTTGAGTTATCCCGTCGTGCTTAAGCCAACATCGGGGTCGTGGGGGCGCTTGCTGGCGCGTATTAATGACCGCGATGCTGCAGAAGCAGTGCTCGAACACCGGGAGACGCTCGGCTCCTATCAGCATCATATCCACTATATACAGGAGTATATTGCCAAGCCGCAGCGTGATATTCGTGCGTTTGTCGTTGGTGAGCGTACCATCTGTGCAATCTATCGTACAAGTGAACACTGGGTCACAAACACCGCTCGTGGTGCGGTTGCCAGCAATTGCCCGGTTACACCTGAGCTTGATAGCCTGTGTGTGCGTGCTGCACAGGCTGTCGGTGGGGGTATCCTGGCAATCGACGTGCTTGAAGACGAGCGGCGCGGCCTGCTGATCAATGAAATCAATGCCACGATGGAGTTCCGCAATAGCATTGCTCCAACAGGCGTTGATATACCCAATGCAATGCTTGACTATGTACTTAGTTGCGCGCAGGAGGAGGCTGTAAGATGAATCGCCTGCGTGTTGCTATCATTGGCGGATCTGGTTATACAGGAGGAGAACTGGCGCGGCTCCTACTCTTCCATCCACGGGTTGAATTGACGCGGGTGGCATCTGGCAGTCATGCCGGGCAATACTTGCATAGCGTGCATCCGAATCTGCGTAAAATCAGTTCTTTGCGCTTCTGTCATCCCGACGATCTGAAATCATGCGATTTGCTTTTCCTTTGCCTGCCACATGGCTTAGCCTCCAGGGAGATTGAACGCTACCGGTCAATTGCGCCACGCGTCATCGATCTTTCAGCCGATTTCAGATTGCGCTCCGCCGGGCTTTACGAACAATGGTATGGCGAGCCGCATTGCGCATCCCATCTTCTGGATGAGGCTGTCTATGGCCTGCCTGAACTACACCGTGAGGAACTGCCTGGTGCGACGCTTGTAAGTGGCACCGGGTGTATGGCAACTGCAGCCATCCTGGGATTGGCTCCACTCTACCGGGCTGGTCTCGTGGACGATACACTTCCTCTCGTAGTGGAAGCCAAAGTCGGCTCATCGGCAGCAGGTGCCACACCAGGTCCCGGCAGCCATCATCCCGATAGGAGCGGTGCCGTGCGCTCATTTCAACCTACCGGGCATCGTCATACTGCCGAACTCATACAGGAGCTTGGTCGAGCCTCTGGCGGGGAACTTCGCCAGCACATCGCCTTCTCTGCAACGGCGGTCGAGTTAGTGCGCGGAGTGCTTGTTACTGCCCATCCCTTTTTGAATGAGAATGTAGACGAGCGTACCTTGTGGAGGCTCTATCGCGAAGCCTATCAACACGAGCCTTTCATCCGGCTGATCAAAGAACGCAGTGGTGTTTACCGGTATCCCGAACCGAAGATTTTGGCGGGAAGCAACTATTGCGATATCGGCTTTGAACTCGACCCTATTCAGCAGAGGGTAGGGGCGGATGGAGGGAAGCGTCTGGGAGACACTTCGAGGGAGGAAGGGAGGCGCGTAGTGATCATCGCTGCCCTGGACAACCTGCTGAAAGGCGCAGCCGGAAATGCTGTACAAGCTCTCAATTGCGTGTACGGTTGGGACGAGTCGTTGGGATTGACCTTTCCTGGTTTGCATCCCGTATAGTTGTTTGCAGTATCCTCAAGGCGGATCGTAAAAGAGAGCAAGCCCTGACCTCGCGCTGCGCCTCTATATGAAGAAGAGTATACATGAGCAAGCCCAAAGGGTCAATTGATTGTACATTAGGAAGGATAGAGCTTTGCTATGACGCTTGTCGTAAAGATTGGCGGTAGCTCCGGGGCCACCACTGCGAACATCGTGTGTGAGATAGCGAAGTGTGTTGCTCAGGGAGAGCGTATCGTCGTACTGCATGGAGGATCTGATCTCACGAACTCGCTCTCTGAGCGTTTGGGGCGCCCAGCACGTATGGTTACTTCACCAGGTGGGATGGTTAGCCGCTACACGGATAGCGAAACCCTGCGCGTCTATGCTATGGCTGTGGCCGGACAGATCAATACCGAGCTGGTGGCCTGCTTGCAGCAACAGGGTATCAATGCCCTCGGGCTAGCTGGAGTAGATGGGAGACTGCTGCTGGCGAGACGCAAGTCAATTGTACGCTCGCTCACTCCCGAGGGACGCCTACAAATACTGCGCGACGACTACACCGGACAGGTCGAGCGGGTGAATGATAGACTGCTCCGGCAGTTACTTGATGCTGGCTATACCCCCGTCATCGCGCCGCTGGCATTAAGCCGGGAGGGAGAACGCCTGAATGTGGATGGAGACCGTGCAGCTGCTGCAGTTGCCGTCGCGCTACAGGCCGAGGCCCTGGTCATCATGACGAACGTTCCCGGTTTGTTGGCCGACCCAGGGGACAACGCTACGCTCATCCGTACTATCCCTGCCGAACGCATTGCAGACTTCGCTGAATATGCCCAGGGCCGTATGCGCAAGAAATTGCTGGGTGCGCAGGAAGCCATACAGGGCGGTGTGCCCCGAGTCTGTATTGGGAGCATCTCATTGTTAGAGGTGCTCAATGGAGTGGGAACAACTATTGAATCATCCTACAGTTCAAGAGAAAGGATCGGCATATGATTGCTGCCATCGACCTCGAAAACACCTACAGTTGTGGCGTGTACAGTAAGCGCCCTGTAGTTATCGTACGGGGAAGCGGCGCCTTATTATGGGATGCCGATGGACACGAATATATCGACTGCACCGCAGGCTACGGCGTGGCGAGCGCCGGGCATGCACGGCCAGAGGTTGCTGCTGCCATTGCAGCGCAAGCACTGCGCCTCATCACCTGCCCAGAAATTGTCTACAACGATGTACGGGCTCGTTTGCTTGAACGCCTTGCATGCCTTGTGCCGGAAGGACTCACACACATCTTCTTATGCAACAGCGGTACCGAGGCTGTGGAGGGGGCAATCAAATTTGCACGCATTGCCACTGGGCGCGCAGGAATAGTTGCGGCGCTGCGGGGCTTCCATGGTCGCACGATGGGTGCGCTTTCGGCAACATGGGAACCGCACTACCGTGAGCCCTTCGCGCCGCTCGTTCCCGATGTCAGCCATATACGTTATAACGATCTCGCAGCTGCCCGAGCAGCCATCAATGAGCAGACCGCGGCAGTAATCATTGAACTGGTGCAGGGGGAAGGAGGTGTTCACGTGGCTTCGGATGAATACGTGCGGGGTCTTGCAGCACTTTGCCGTGAACGCGGGGTCTTGCTGATTGTTGACGAAGTGCAGACGGGCTTTGGGCGTACGGGATCTCTCTTTGCCTGTGACCACTATGACCTCCAGCCGGATATTCTCTGCCTCGCAAAATCCCTGGCCGGTGGTATTCCTATGGGAGCGGTCTGCCTGGGTCCGCGCGTAATGGAGAGCGGGCGTATTACCAGGGGCATCCACGGCAGCAGCTTTGGCGGTAATCCATTGGCCTGCGCAGCTGCCCTCGTCAGCCTCGACATCCTTGAACGAGAAGCTCTACCTGAGCGTGCGGCTGCACTTGGCTCACTCGCTCTTGATCGACTAAGAAAGCTACGAACTCCGCTCATCCGCGAGGTACGCGGGAGAGGATTGTTACTTGGCATCGAGCTCAGCCGACGCGCTCAACCGTACCTCGAAGCACTGTTCGAACGAGGCATCCTCGCTCTTCAGGCCGGCCCAAACGTCATTCGCCTGTTACCTCCGCTGGTAATTACGGAGGCACAATTGGAACGGGTACTGGCTGCGGTAGAAGAGGTACTGGTGGAACGGGATGTGACAGGGCGAGCACAAGGGACTATGTTGGCGAATGAAAGAACGAGTGCAACACAGCCGCATAAGCCCGCCCACGAGGGATCACCCCTACCATGGACGAACGGGACCCAGCGGCACTTTCACGACATAGAGGGAGCGATCACTCGTGGTCACGCTGGTAACCTGACCTGTGATGCAAACGCAGAAATAGCGCTTCTCTATAACATGCTCACTATTCCGAGCTATTCGGGACGGGAACGAGATTTAGCCCGGTACATGGTTGAGCAGGCACAGCAAATGGGTTTGCATGCCTCTATAGACGAGGCTGGAAACTTCATAGCCACCACGCATCTTCTTGAAAACAGTATGAACCAGCAACCTGTTATCTTGCTCGGTCATATGGATACAGTGCGTGGTCACGTTCCGGTGAAATTACAGGATGGTGTGCTGTATGGCCGGGGCGCGGTAGATGCCAAAGGTCCGTTGGCGGCTTTCCTGAGTGCCACAGCCCGGCTGGTACGTTCCAGCCGCTTAGACTCCTTGCAGCATCCAGTTGTTGTGATAGGAGCTGTTGAAGAGGAATCTGCGACCTCTCGTGGGGCGCGAGCAGTCGTAGAACGCTATCGGCCTCTTGCCTGCATAATCGGCGAGCCGAGTGGAAGTCAGGCAGTGACGATTGGGTATAAGGGCAGGTTGCTGGTGGAGTACTGTGTTACGCGCCAGATACAGCATAGCGCAGGTCTGCATAAGAATGGTAACGAGGTGGCTGTGGCCTTCTGGAATCGAGTGCGTGACCATGCCACCGGTTGGAACGAGCAGCATGCGGCACATTCTACTTTTGCTGCGCTTATGCCATCGCTACGCGGCATTAACAGCAGTCAAGATGGGTTAGAGGAACAGACGCAGCTTCTTATTGGTTACCGTTTACCACCCGGGTACGATAGCGAGGGTTTGCGTATCCAACTGGAGCAATGGGCTTACGAAGATGAGGCTCAAATCAGTTTTTCAGGTGAAGAGGCGGCCTTCCAGACGACGCGTGCGATACCCTTATCGCGAGCTTTCATATCTGCTATTCGCTCTACCGGAGGACAACCAGTCTTCAAGCACAAAACGGGGACAGCGGATATGAATGTCGTGGGACCGTTCTGGGGACAGAACATCGTTGCATATGGGCCCGGTGACTCGCGCCTCGATCATACACCTCAGGAGCATATACGCGTCGCCGAGTATATGCATGCCATCGATGTGCTTGAATTGGTACTGGGGGAACTTGCCCTGCAAGGAGAAACGACACAATGAGATCACTGGCTATTCTCGATTCGACGCTTCGCGAAGGTGAGCAATTTACCAGTGCCTTCTTTACCTTTGAGCAGCGACTGAAGATTGCGCGTTTACTGGATGCCGTCGGCGTGGAGTTCATAGAGGTTCCTTCGCCTGCCGTCTCGCCGGAGATGCGGCGGACGGTGCAAGCGCTATGTGAAATTGGTTTGTCTGCGCACGTTGTAGCACATGTGCGCTGTGTCGAGGCTGATGTGCGGGCTGCACTGGATACATCTGTTTTCGGCCTGAATCTCTTTTATGGAACGTCAGCAGAGCTCCGTACCTACAGCCATGGCCGCCGCATCGACCAGCTTCTCGCCGACGCTGTACCGTTGATTCGACTCATCCGATCGACTGGGCGCTACGTGCGCTTTTCCGCTGAGGATGCCTTTCGCAGCGACCTGGTTGACCTGCTGACCGTCTTTGACGCTGTCGTTGAGGCAGGAGTGCAGCGCATTGGTTTGCCCGACACCGTTGGTATTGCCACACCGCGACAGGTTGAGCGGCTTGTCGCTCTCTGCACTGAACGTTATCCACAGGTTGGTATTGAGTTCCACGGGCACAATGATACCGGATGTGCTATTGCTAATACTGTCGCGGCGCTGGAGGGTGGTGCGGATTGCCTCGACGTTACCGTCATGGGTATCGGCGAACGCAATGGTATCGCCTCGCTCAGTGGCCTGATCGCGCAACTCTATATTCATTACCCGGAGCTGCTGGAGACGTACGATCTCACGCAGCTGGCGCTACTTGATCACTTTGTATCAGAGTGCCTCGATTTGCCAATTCCCTTTAATATGCCGATCACTGCTCCAGGAGCGTTTGCGCACAGAGCCGGTGTGCATACAAAAGCAGTGCTCAAGAATCCTCGTTCGTATGAGGTGATGGCTCCAGCAGACTTTGGACTGATGCGCAGCATTGATGTTGGGTCTCGTTTCACGGGACGCCATGCCGTAGGGCATCGCGCTACGGCATTGGGGCTGCGCCTCAGCAATGACGAGGTTTGTCATCTTACTCAGGCTCTTAAAGAGCGAGCTGAATGCGGTTCGCTGAACCAGGAAGAAGTCGATGCATTTATTCATAGTTGGTGGGAGGAGGGGAGCGTAAGTCGAGCGGAATGTAGTGGAGCCGACATAGCGCTGCGGGAGGGGAATCAGGAGAAAGGAAGTGTAACATGGGAACCTTAACCGAAGTAATCTTTAGCCACAAGTTGGGCCGTACGGTAGCGCAGGGCGAGACCGTCGTGGTGGATGTTGACCGCGTAATGAGCCACGATACGACGACTCCCCTGGCGATCCAGGCCTTTCGCAAATTGACGAATGGTGGGCGCGTCTTCGATTCCCAGCGCTCGCATATTGTGTTTGACCACATCGTACCAGCAGCGACCATTGCAGCGGCCACGCTGCATCGTGATGTGCGCGCGTTTGCACAGGAGCAGGACATTGGTATCTTGCAAGAGGGCATCTGCCACCAGGTAATGCCGGAGCGTGGTTATGTTACTCCGGGTGACATCATCGTTGGGGCCGATAGCCACACATGTACCTATGGGGCGCTCGGAGCCTTTGCTACTGGCATGGGCTCTACCGACATCGGGGTTGCCTATGCAACCGGGCGAGCCTGGTTTCTTATCCCGCCAACAATCAATATCCACATGACGGGAAGACTTCCCTCTGGTGTTTATACGAAGGATGTGACTTTTGAAATGGTGCGCAAAGTAGGCGTTGATGGCGCCAACTATCGCGCCATCGAGTATACGGGAGAGTTGGTCGAGCAGATGTCGGTGAGCGAGCGTTTCACCATCTGCAATATGGCGATTGAAATGGGCGGCAAGGCGGGACTCGTTGCCCCCGATGCAATGACCCGGGCGTGGTTGCGTGGTCGTATCGACCGCGATTATCCTATGCTGGCACCATGCAATCCGCGTTACGAACGGGTGGTGGAGATTGATGCTTCGGAACTGTCACCGCTGATTGCCTGTCCGCCGGATGTCAATAATGTTGTCCCGGTTGAGGAGGTCGAGCAAGTGAAGATCGACCAGGTGTTTCTCGGCACCTGTACGAACGGTCGCCTTGACGATCTTGCTATCGCCGCAAACATCATGCGGGGTAAGACGCTTCACCCCCAGACACGTATGGTGGTTGTTCCCGCTTCTCGCGAGGTTTACCTGGAAGCGATGCGGCTGGGCTACCTGGAAACGTTTATTCAGGCTGGCGCGTCGGTTGGCACTCCCGGTTGTGGCCCCTGTATTGGCCGGCACTATGGTGTACTGGCACCTGGTGAGCGCGCTTTGACGACGATGAACCGCAACTTTACGGGGCGTATGGG
>MNIY01000163.1 GCA_001919995.1 Ktedonobacter sp. 13_1_20CM_4_53_11 | reverse complement strand
TTCCCTGGAACCACCATGCCTTGTTCATCATTTTCTTCGCGTCGTCCTTTCTCTCTGAGATGTTCTCTACAATTGCAAGATGTGTCATCAGGAAGGAGCAAGCGATGTACGCCTCGATCCGCAAGTACTACATCATCCCAGGGACGCTTGAAGAGCTTCTGCGGCGTGTGCAAGAAGGCTTCGTCCCTCTCATCAGCCAAATACCAGGCTTTCGAGCTTACTATGTCCTGGAAGTCAGAAATGACGAAGTGCTCTCAATCAGCATCTTTGACACGCAAGCTGGTACGGAAGAGTCTGTCCGGCGATCGGCTGATTGGGTTGCCAAGTATTTAGACTCATTCCTTCAAGGTCTCCCAGAGATTATCGTTGGCCAGGTGAGAGTTCAGAGCAGTCGGATGAGCTTTCAGTGAACAGCAAAGATTTCGTGCCACACTAAGCCTCACCAAGCCAGACCCTTTCAAAGACCAGCGCCCTCAGAAAAATGGCTTCGGTCATCGACAGACAGTACAACACGTGGGTATCCTTCAGGGGGTACCCACTTTGTCTGTGAGGAAAGAGCGATCTTTTTTCCCTTGTCTCTTGTGTCGCCTATAATCGAATTCGCTAAACGCTGTCAAACTCGCTGTCAAGATGGCTAAATCGATGAGAAGGTATAGCGTAAGTTGATGGTAGAGGCGCATTTAGGAATTTTGCAGGATAATATTTTTAGTAAGTTACAATTTTCCATTTTTCTAATCAAACACGCATAAACTTTATTGACAAATGCGGACGAAGAGACTACAATTAGAAAAGATTGAAAGGCTTCATGTAATGATTAGGAGGCAGTTTCATGGCTGTTGCACAATCTGACTTTTATCGTCATGAGAACTTCATCCGCAAATCCATCCAGATTCCCTCGACGCAGCATAAAGAGCTGAAGGCACTCGCGGTTGAACTAGAGGCTTCCCTAGGAGACGTTGTAGAGACAATTATGGAACTAATGCAGCAAGATAATTACCAGCAGTTAAAGTCAGCAATCCTTCAGAAACGCGAACAAGCAATCACCTCTCTCACTTACTCACTCGATGAAGCCTACGACTACCTCGGGTCCCTCCCAGAAACACTCGACGATGCCCATTTCTTTTTTGGTGCCAGTCTTGAAGGCATTGGTTACGTAATTGCGTAATAAGGTAAATGTGCATGAGTAGTGAGGCCAGGCAAACTCAACAGCCCAGCCCCCAACAAACGACGAGACAAAGAGAAACAAGCGCTTCTCTATCGCCCATTTCAAGTCCCAGGCGCGGTGAGATTTGGGATGTCAATTGGTCTCCTGGTCGCGGCGCGGAGCAACAAGGTATCCGTCCCGCTTTGATCATCCAGAATGATCGCGGCAATGCCTCTCCTTCCTATCCTCTAACTATTGTGGCCTCGATGAGCCGTACTGAGCGCGAACTGCCTTTGCACGTCCGTATCGCCCCATCCGAAGAGAATGGCCTGACCGATTTCACCGATGTCAAATGCGAACAGATCATGACCATTGAAAAATCTCGCCTCATGCGCCGCCGCGGTGGTATCACCTCCGATGAACTCAGCCGCGTTGACACGGCATTAAAGCTGAGTTTGAATCTATTGCCGTGAGAATAACAAATTTAGCTATTTTCCCTTTTCACCTCATATTGAAATTCTCTACAGACATGATATTATAAAGCCCATCCTCCGCATTTCGTAAAGAATCACGACTCGATATCATAAATCAAAAGGAGGGATATCATGCAACGGAAACGCCTTTTATTTGCTGTCACCCTGCTGGCCATTCTGCTCTCTATTCTCGTGATGGTAGTGCCCGGGTCACACGCAATGGCCCGCAATACCATATTTATTGAGACACCCACTGCGACCCCAGACGCTAACCAGATTCTCAATCAAGCTAACACGGTCGCAACGCAGGCTGATCACACGGCAACAGAAGCCCAGAACACGCTCACTGTTCTGAATTTTGTTTTAGCACTCTTTTCTGTCATCATTGGCATCCTGGGTTTAGTCTCTGGTGCATTGGTAGCTTATGCCTTCCGTGTCATAAACAGGTATCGCAAGCAATTGGATGAAGGCCACGCGGAAATGGTGAAGATGAGAACCGCCATGAACAATACCCAAAAAGCAGTTGTGTATCTCGGTTTAGGTGACCGGCTATACAATCAGGACAGAAAACAAGAAGCAGTCGCCATCTATCGCAAGGTCGGCAGTTTCCTACCAGGAGATGCCGAGATTCACAATGTCCTGGGCCGCATCTACAGCGGCATCGGCTATTATGAAGATGCGATCAAGTCCTTCGAAACAACACTTGCCGCCGACCCCAATTTTGCTGAAGCTCATATGGAGATAGGGCTGGCCTATCGTCGTCAAGGAGATGCCCAGAAAGGGCCAGATGCGGAGACACTGCGCAAAGCCGATTACGATAAAGCAAGAATCCATCTGAAGCGTGCCATTGACCTGCGTCCCAATTATGAAGATGCCCTCGCCGCTCTCGGCGCAGTCTACCGGCGCATGGGAGACGATGAGAGATTATCGCAGCATGATGCGAAAGCCAGGGAATGCTATGAGCAAGCCAGGGAATATTACCGGCGGGCCCAAATTGCTGACCCATCTTCTTCTTACGCACTGGGAAATGTTGCCAGCCTCTCCTGGTTCCTGGGTGAGAAGAATGCCGCTAACAATTACTTCACCCTTGCTGAAGCAGTAGCAAGGATTCGCATTATGAACGCGGGACGTTCACCCGAAATCTACTGGGATTACTATGACCTGGCGCTGGCTCAACTGGTGTCAGGCACGGTGGGTAAAAGCGAAACGACGAAGGACGAAGCGATAGAATCTTATAAAACCGCTATTCATCTTACGCCTGGCATCGTACAGTTCGATAGCGTGTTGAACAACCTCTACCTACTGCAAAAAGCGCAGGAGCGCATTCAGCGGCTGGATACCGTCATTTCCATGTTGGAGGCGGCGAAATCAAAGTGAAGCAGGCAAACGGCAATGTCTATGCTTTTAAAATTGGCTGTGTAATGGCTTACATGGCTGGCATCTATCAGGCCCATTGGCTGTAGCAGTCCCTCTCCTTGTATGATAGAATCTAGTATAAACGTTGTGTATCTCTGCAATCAGACGATTAACCAATCGACCAATCAACCAATCATATCAGGAGAAATACAGTCATGCAGAAGCAGACAGGAACCATACAAGTTAAACGAACATTTCCGGAAATGCTCAAAGGCGGAGTAATTTGCGATGTTGTGAACGCGGAACAGGCGCGCATCGCGGAAGAGGCCGGGGCATGTGCAGTTATGGCTCTCGAGCGCGTGCCGGCCGATATTCGCGCTTATGGTGGCGTTGCTCGTATGAGCGACCCCGAGCTTATTATTCAGATCAAAGAGGCGGTCACCATTCCTGTCATGGCCAAGTGCCGCATAGGACATTTTGTCGAGGCCGAAATCCTCCAGGCTATTGGCGTGGATTGCATCGACGAGTCGGAGGTATTGACACCGGCCGACGAACATTTCCATGTCAATAAACACCTCTTCTCCGTCCCGTTCGTGTGCGGAGCGCGTAACCTCGGCGAGGCGTTGCGCCGCATCGGCGAAGGGGCAGCCATGATTCGTACCAAGGGTGAAGCTGGCTCGGGTAATGTCGTTGAGGCTGTCCGCCATATGCGAGCCATTATGGATGGCATCCGCCGACTGCAAATGCTGCCGGAGGAAGAGTGGATGACGGAGGCTAAGGAACTCGGCGCACCCTACGAACTGGTAAGCGAAGTCGCTCGCACGGGAAAACTTCCCGTGGTCAATTTCTCAGCCGGTGGCATAGCTACTCCAGCTGACGCCGCCCTGATGATGCGTTTAGGCGCGGAAGGTATCTTCGTTGGCTCCGGCATCTTCAAGTCAGGCGATCCAATGAAGCGGGCCAAAGCCATTGTGCGGGCAACCACTCACTTTGAAGATTCTGCCATTATCGCGGAGGTGTCGAGGAGCATTGGCGAGCCTATGGTGGGCATCAATATCGAGACCCTTCCCGAGGAACAATTAATGGCCCGCCGCGGCTGGTAATACATGGACACTATGGACATTCAAAAGAAATACAACTCAAAGCTACGTATAGGCGTATTAGCATTACAGGGCGATTTTGAAGCTCATTTGAGAGCGCTGCAAAAAGCCGCTGATCAACTGGGTATTGAAGTCGAAGCAAAAGCGATCAAATTGCCCGCGCAAATAGACGATTTAGATGGTATAATAATACCTGGTGGTGAGAGTACCACCATTGGCAAACTGATGATGTTGTATGGCTTACAGGAGCCATTACAACAAAAGATTCGCGAAGGCCTCCCCATATGGGGGACATGTGCAGGATTGATATTATTAGCAAAAGAGACGGATAACGCGATGGAAGGCCAACCATTATTGGCCTCGATGAACATTCGCGTCCGTCGCAACGCATTTGGCAGTCAGCGGGAAAGTTTTGAGACTGATCTGTCTGTGCCAGTACTAGGAGAAGCGCCATTCCACGCGTTCTTCATCCGTGGTCCTGTTGTTGAAGCAGTAGGACCAGGTGTGGAGACACTGGCAACGCTCGACGATGGAACCATCGTTGCAGTCCGTGAAGGAACTTTACTTGGCACCGCATTTCATCCGGAGGTTTCAGGAGATCCACGTTTTCATCACTACTTTCTCCGCATAGTACAGAGCGTCAAAGGGTAGAATCCATACGGAAGCCCCGAGACGCGGGAGCAATGGATGATACGGCCGGTACTGTACGTTGATTTGCCGGGAATCATCTACTCAATTGATCGCCGTGCTCGCAGTAAACAGCACGAGTTCGCAAACTTTGTGTGCTGGCTGGAGCCGGAGGAGAAGCGTCTCCCTTTGCCACGTTTCCTGAGGAACATTTTTCCACTCAATCCCGCCTCTCGCACCTGGATTTGCGAAGATCATTGGCGCATCCTTGGATTTGCCCAGGTACAGGAAAGACCTTCCCATACTATGTGGGATATCTCCTACCTGGCTTCTATGGTGCAGCGCAGTCTCTCCGGCGATGAAGTCCTGATGGCACTCATTGAGTATATGTTAGAAATGGCTCCAGGACATGGCATCCTTCGTGTTTTTGCTAAGGTTGAGGACGAAATTCCAGAACAGGAACTGTTCCAACGAGCAGGCTTTCAACGCTATGCCCGCGAACTGACCTATGTCTACGATCCCAATATAGGAGCCCAATTTATTGCGCCTTCAGACGTCAATACCAATGTAGGGGCGCAATTTATTGCGCCTTCAAACATCGATACGACACAAAATCCCAACCTTTCCTCACTACGGCGTTGGAATCGCCACCATGTGTGGGGTCTCCATCAACTCTATCGATCTGTTACCCCACAACGGGTACAGATGGCGGAAATGCTGGAGAACAGCGAAGAATTTGCTAAGCTAACCGTCGGGTCACTCCGTCCGTTACCATCGCCCCTCTCCAGGGGGCGTGAGAACTACGTCTGTGACGTAGGCGTTCGTTTAGGAGCATGGCTGCAGCTTTGTCCCAGTCACGGGTCAGGACCGCACCAGCTCTCTCTTGTTGTCCATCCTGAACATGCTGAACTTGCCGAACCGCTTTTGCAGTTCGGCATCAAAAAGCTACAGGAAAAAAGTGTACGAAGCATCTATTGTCAGGTGCATGAGTACGAGTCAATTGTAATCGCCGCTCTGCGCAACAGTGGATTTGAGCATACCACAACCAGGGCAATGCTCGTGCGTCACATAGCTCTCTTAGCTACGCGTCAACGCACAGTCCCCGCACTGGAGCAACGAGTGGTCTATGGCGTGAAGGGCCTGGGGACGGTCAATTCCCGCCAACAATGAGGTGATAAAACTGCCTATGCAACATGCGATCACTGACGATCTTGAGGCTCTGCTAGCGGCGCTCCCGCCTGGCATCCACGACGCGGTCAATCGGCTCGAGAACCGAAGCGAACTGCTGGAGATCGTAATGGACCTTGGACGATTCGCCGAGGGCCGGTTCCCAGAAGGGGAGGTGATCCTAAGTACACAGCCAATTACCAGCGGGGACCTCGAATACGTGGTCGAACGCATCGGTGAATTTGGCGACGATAACCGTGCTGGTATTGAGCGTACGCTCCATCGTATTAGCGCCCTACGTAATCGCAAGGGAAAAGTTGTCGGCTTGACCTGCCGTATTGGTCGAGCGGTACTCGGCAGTATTGCCCTGATCCGTGATATTGTCGAACAGGGTCAATCCATCTTAATTCTCGGTCGCCCAGGTGTGGGTAAAACCACTCTGCTACGTGAAATAGCTCGCGTCCTCGCGGACGAAGCCAATAAACGCGTGGTTGTCGTCGATACCTCGAATGAAATCGCGGGTGATGGAGATATTCCCCATCACGGCATTGGTCGTGCTCGCCGCATGCAGGTGGCACGCACAGCAGAACAACACGCGGTAATGATCGAAGCAGTCGAAAACCACATGCCCCAGGTAATCATCATAGATGAGATTGGCACAGAGCTGGAAGCCGCCGCGGCGCGCACTATCGCTGAGCGCGGTGTACAGCTTGTGGCAACTGCTCATGGCAACTCGCTTGGTAACTTGCTCGTCAACCCCACGCTCTCCGATCTCGTGGGGGGCATTCAAACCGTGACCCTCGGAGACGAGGAGGCACGGCGGCGCCACACTCAGAAGAGCATCCTGGAGCGTAAAGCTCCACCTACCTTCGATGTGGTGGTTGAGCAACAGAGTTGGGAGGAACTGATCGTGCATCGCGATGTCGCGGACACCGTTGATAGTATGCTACGCGGTCATGCTATCACGGCCGAGGAACGCACTCGCGATGAAGAGACAGGCCGTGTCTCGGTTCGTCGCATCTCCACCGGCGGTATGGAGGTACCTACCTGGGGTGTTGGCAGCTTTGGCGGCCCCGTTGATCCACGCCAGGGAGGGCCAGGGGGAAACTTTGACCGTTCCGGTCGCGGCAGCGGAGAATGGGGTCAGTTTCGCCAGGTGGGACCGGGCCAGCAAGGGTTCCGTAATGGCGGCGGCAACGAACGCTTCCGCAGTCGCACTCAGAGCCAGCCCCAAACGCAAGTTCGCGCCCTGGCGCCGACAGGGACGGCGCCAGCGGACGTGGAACACCAGCGTTCCGCAGCATTGCTGACCGCTGAACGCGATCCACTTCCGGAGGGTGTCTACAAGCCCGCTGAGATGGAAGAGCCTGTGCCGATCATGAAGACACTGCGCATCTATCCGTTCGGCGTGAACCGTGACCGCCTGACAGAATCGGCCCGCCAGCTGCGCGTACCTATTATCGTCACGAACAACCAGGGTGATGCCGATGCCGTCATCACACTCAAAAATTACTATCGCCGCCAACCTGAGAGGTTGCAGCAAGCGGAACAGGACCGCAAGTTGATTATCATCCTGAAAAACAATACAGTTGCCCAGATGCAGCACGCGCTTGCGCACATCTTCGACATCCCCACGGCGGATGCGCCGTCCGATGACGACGACGAGGCAGAGAGCGATAGCAAAGGGAGTGATGACTCAACAACACGTGCCCTGTTAGAGACCGAGGATGCCATTCACCAGGTTTTGAATAAAGGCCTGACGACGGCTGAACTGGCGCCCGCCAATGCCTACATTCGAAGATTGCAGCACCAGATGGCGACGCGTTATAACCTGATCTCCCGCAGCAGGGGAAAAGAGCCCTACCGTAGGGTAAAGATCTTCCGGTCTAGAGATTAGGAAATAGAGGAAGCAAGCCCATCCAGCGTGCGCACGCTGGATGGGCTTGCTTCCTCTACCCCTCATCAAGCAAGCACAGATAGAGAGGAGAAAATAAGATGCATCGTTTTCTCGTTATCATTGAAAAAGGCGATCAAAGCTACGGCGCCTATTCTCCCGATTTACCTGGATGCGTTGCGGTAGGGGATACTATAGAAGAGGTTGAGAAAAACATGCGTGAAGCAATCGCTATGCATAT
>MNIY01000069.1 GCA_001919995.1 Ktedonobacter sp. 13_1_20CM_4_53_11 | reverse complement strand
GACTGACAATGGCTACCTGCGCGCCAAGCTGGGCGAGGGCGTGGGCCATGGGTTTTCCCAGCTCGCCGCTGCCGCCGGTGATAACGACTGTCTGTCCTTGTATGTTGAAGAGTGATTGCAAGTTTGTCATGTATTTAACCATACCCGTTCGTGTTTGGCGTTGTCAAGCTGATGGGTTGCGTTGGGTGTATGAAGTTGTAGTAGGCGCGTGGGCGTAGGGAAGGCGCCTGGCACTCCAATTGAGAATAAGTACGCTTGACAAGTAGTATTCACTTCCTTACAATTGGATAGGTTAACAGAAACAGTGCTCAACTGAACACGTTCAATGGCCCTGCATCGCTCCTCAAGGAGACCAAACGTGAGTGATTTGGTAACACGTGAAGGCCAGCAAATAGGCGCCTATCAACTCATCCGCCTGCTGGGCCGCGGCGGCTCAGCCGAGGTCTATCTGGGGGAACATGTCTATCTGAAGAGCAAGGCTGCCCTTAAACTTTTGCCTGTGGTACTGCAGGAAGAAGAGAGAGCCGGTTTCTTAAGGGAGGCGCAAACCCTCGCTCACCTGGAGCACCCCCACATCGTGCGTATCCTTGATTTTGCTGTGGAAGCAGGTACCCCGTTTTTGGTCATGGAGTATGCCCCACGTGGTTCGCTGCGCCTCCGCCATCCTGGCGGTACGCGGCTGCCACTCACCACCATCATCTCCTATGTCCAGCAAGCAGCCTCGGCTTTGCAGTATGCACATAACCAGCAGTTGATCCACTGTGATGTCAAGCCTGAGAACCTTCTGTTGAACGAGCGTGATGAGTTACTGCTCAGTGACTTTGGTCTGGCTGTGCTTGCGCATCATTTGCACTCCTACAGCACGCACGTTCTGGAGCGACAGGTGGCGGGAACAGCACTCTACGAGGCCCCTGAGCAGTTGCAAGGGAATCCTGTGCT
The DNA here is from genome assembly GCA_001919995.1 of Ktedonobacter sp. 13_1_20CM_4_53_11. The sequence continues at coordinate 12,109 of MNIY01000069.1, read as the reverse complement.
TGCCAGCGACCAGTATGCATTGGGCGCTGTGGTGTACGAGTGGCTCTGCGGAACACCGCCGTTTCACGGGTCACCCATTGAGATTGCAGTACAGCACCTCTCGACGCCACCCTCATCTTTAAGCAAGCAGATACCCGACCTTTCGCCTGCTGTGGAAGAGGTTGTGCAACGAGCGCTAGCTAAAAGACCAGAGCAACGTTTTGCTAGTGTGCGGGAGTTTGCCCATGCTCTGGAGCAGGCGCTTCAAGAGGCATCGCGGTCTTCCTACACCTCTGTCCTTTCTGTTCAAAAAACAGGGTCGCCCCTACCAGGCAATGGACGGCAGAGTATCCTGGCCAGCAGCAAGCCAGTAGCGATCTGGAAAGTGCCTACTCCTCTAACACCCTTGATCGGGCGTGAGGGGGACGTGGTAGCAATTTGCGCCTTGCTGAGGCGGCCAGAGGTGCGCTTACTCACGCTGCTGGGCACGGGCGGCATCGGCAAAACCCGCTTGAGTTTGCAGGTCGCTGAACAGATGCGGGCAGATTTTGCCGATGGCGTCTGCTTCGTTCCGCTGGCTGCCATTACAAATCCCAACCTGCTAGTGCCAACCATAGCCGAGGTGCTGGAGATGAGAGAAATCGGCGAGATCAAAGAGCAATCCCTCTTTGGACAGGTAAGGATGGCGCTACGAGATAAGCACCTTCTGTTGATACTCGATAACTTTGAGCAAATCGGGATGGCGGCTCCTCAAGTGGAGGAGCTCCTGGCAATATGTCCGTCTCTGAAAATCATGGTGACAAGTCGCGCTGTGCTGCACACCCAGGGCGAACATGAATTTCCGGTGGCTCCGCTGACACTCCCGGACCTCAACCAGCTTCCAGGGCACGAGGCGCTCACACATTATGCGGCAGTTGCGCTCTTTCTCCAGCGCGCGCGGGCTGTTCTCCCAACGTTTGAACTGACCGAAACCAACGCGAGGGTGATTGCGGAGATCTGTGTGCGCCTGGATGGGTTGCCGCTGGCGATTGAACTGGCGGCGCCTCGCATCAAACTGCTCCCCCCACAGGCTCTGCTGACGCGGCTCGCCCAGCCGCTGCGCGTGCTCACGGGCGGGCTAAAAACAATGCCTGCGCGCCAGCAAACACTGCGCGGCACCCTCGAGTGGAGCTACAAACTGTTAGATGACCAGGAGCAGCAACTCTTTCAGCGACTCTCGGTCTTCGTTGGCGGCTGTTCCCTGGAGACGGCGGAAGCCACCTGTTTTAGCGGCGAGGACCAGGCGGACGTGTTGAACATGATCTCCTCTCTCGTGGATAAAAGCTTCTTGCAACAAACAGAGCAGGAGGCTAAAGAGCCTCGCTTCGCTATGCTGGAGACCGTCCGCGAGTACGGGTTGGAATGCCTGCAAGCCAGTGGAGATATAGAGAGCGTCCAGCGCGCTCACGCAGAGTACTTTCTCAGGCTGGCAGAGGAGGCCGAACCCCACCTTATGGAAGCGCAGCTGCCCGTGTGGTTGAGACAGTTGAACCGGGAGCAGGAGAACCTGCGCGCAGCGTTGCGGTGGTTCATAGAGCACGAAGAAGCAGATCTCGCCTTGCGGTTGAGCGGGGCCCTATGGAGGTACTGGTTCATCCGCGGATATTGGGCCGAGGAGCTTCACTGGCTGAGAGCAGCGCTCCAGTTGTCACACCCAGAAGAACAAACAGAGGCGCGAGCCAAGGCGCTCAGCGTGGCAGGCATGATGACCTTGTACATGGACAAGAACCCCGAAACAGCGCAGCGGTTGGTGGAGGAGAGCATCACATTTTACCGCAACGTGGAGAACAAGCCCGGTCTGGCAATAGCTCTTTTCTATCTAGGAATCGTGTATAAATTTCGCACCGATTACGTCACAGCGCAATCCTTGATGGAGCAGAGTGCTGCCTTTTACCGCGAGGTCGGAGACAAATATATGCTCGCTATTGTGCTCAACGATAGCGCGCGGGTCGCGCGCAGGCAGGGCGATAACGTGACAGCGCGAGCGCTGCTGGAGGAGTGCGCTATGCTGATACGGGAGGTAGGGGTTACATGGTGGCTTACTCGTCCACTTGCTCAGCTAGCGTCCATGGCCCGCACTGAAGGCGACTATGCACGGGCGGCAGACCTGGCTCGAGAATGTCTCGCTATAGCCCAGGAGATTGGAGATATGTTTTTAATTGTCTGGTCGCTCACCACTTTAGTAGAAATAGCCAGGTTTCAGGGTGACTATGCATCGGCAATGGCATGGGGCAATCAGGGGCTGGCGATCGCCCGCGATAAGGGGAATCGACAGGCCGTCACCAGGTTACTATGCATATTGGGAGATGTTGCGCAAAATCAGGGGAATGTCGCGCAGGCATCCACGCACTACTATGAAAGTTTATCTCTTGCACTCCAGGCAAAAGATAAGAAAAATACTGGTTGGTGCCTCCTTGGATTGGCGCGACTGGCAAGTGCAGAAGGACAATTCTGGAAGGCCGCGTTGCTCGCTGGAGCGGCGGAGGCACAACTGGACGTGAACAGGGATATGGAACCTGTTGTGCACGAGGAGTATAAGCGCGATTTGATCGCAATACGTACCAGGTTAGGCGACGAGGTCTTCGCAGGGGCGCGTGCTGAAGGACATAGCATGACACCAGAGAAAGCGCTTGCCGTATCCGAAGAAACCATCATATCTATACTGGCCTCTGTAGAGCTGCCATCGACTCTTCCCGGAGAACAGCCATCTACACCAGCCTATCCTGACGACTTGACCGTGCGCGAGGTTGAAGTACTCCGCTTGATGGCTCAAGGGCAGACCAATGTACAAATCGCTGAGCAACTAGTGATCAGTCCCCGCACCGTCAACTCACACCTGACCTCAATCTACAAAAAAATTCAGGTCACCTCACGCAGCGCTGCCACACGTTATGCGATTGAGCATCAACTCGCCTGAGCGAGGTTCCGAGGGGCGGTTGCTCTTTTTCCTCACAGGGAGTCGGCATCACTCCTGCGACTTCCTGGCAGTTATGACGGCTACAGCGACGCTTCCAGGCCCGCTATGGGCTCCAAGCACGGCTCCGAGCTTGTACGTAGAAATGTCTCCCTGGTAGGTTGTATTGAGCGCTTGCGCCAACTGTTGGCCAACTTCCTCATTCGATTCACCGATGACAAGCTTCTCTATCTTGCCCATGTCACTGACAAGTTGCGCGATGAGTCTATAGGCTTTGCTGCGTGTGCGCGGTTGTTCTACCAGTATAACTGCGCCATCTTTCAATGAAATAATAGGCTTAATGTTAAGCTGGTTACCGAGAAGTGCAGCAGCGCTGCCAAGACGCCCACCGCGTTTTGCGTATTCTAGCGTATCCAACACACCCAGAATGCGTGTGCGCGAGAGTTGGTCGAGCAAGTGGGCTTTAATCTCTTCAAGACCCATGCCCGAGCGCGCCTCTCTTGCGGCCTGCAGAACATCCTGGGACATGCCTACGCTGACGCTCTGTGAGTCTATGATTTCAATGGGAATCTTTTTCACGTCGTCCGGCAATGTGTCTCGTGCCGCGCACGCGCACTGGTAGGTCCTACTCAACTTTGAAGATATATGCACTGAAAGGATGCCATCAGCTCCTGCGTCGATAAGCCGGATGTAGGCCTCTTGAAATACAGTTGGAGAGGGCTGTGAAGTGCGTGGGAAAACCTTGCTCTCTTGAAGCTTTGTGTAGAAACCTACATTGTCTAGCTCTGTCCCATCGAGATAGGTGTCTTCGCCAAAGAAAACGGTGAGAGGAATGATGGTAATACCTAACGCCTGCGCTTGTTGGGGCGAGATATCTGCGGTGCTATCCGTGACGATACGAACAGGCATTAGGCTCCTCCTATTACTCATACATTTGCTATTCACAGTATAGACGGTTGAGGGCTGAAATACATCTGTCGAAAAACGTAATTCCCTAACTCATATGTACGCAAGCGCTGGCGAGGGTTTCTGCGTAGAATTACGTAAACGCTTCTCACATACTGAAGTGCAGGCAGTCTATCGGCTGCGACGCAACATTTTCGAGTGGCGGCTGCGGGATGCGGATTAGATCAGGACGCTGTTGTATCCTTAGCGGGTAAATCTTTCGTACTCCGCCGGCAGAGCAATGCCAAATCGCTCACAAAGTGCAGAAACATCACGATAATCATTTTCATCAAGTTTATAGCCAGTATGAAACTTCACCATCCATTCAGCTGAAATGCACTTCACCGGGTATCCATGTATGGACCCGGTGCCAGTCAGTGAATCAAACGGATACTCAACTCCAAAAACGATCTTTCCATGAGCATCAAACGTGTAGGAGTGGAAATCAACCTCATGTCCCTTGTCGTCGCCCATGACAAAGTTACAGTCTCGAGTATCGTCACGGGGGACATCTTTGTACCCACGTGCTTCAAGCAGCGCGCGGAGTTTCGGTACATCTTTGTGCTGTAAAGCGATGTCTAAATCCTGGTGTGAGCGAGTTTGTTCACCCAACAGGGCATCTACGCTCCAGCCACCATCAACAACGACATCAATGCTATTCTGGTCAAAAAGCTGCATAAGCTGAACTACAACATCCCCACTCATTTCCGCGTCGCTTTTTTGCTCAAAACTTTCAGATGGTTTCATGTGTCACTGCTATCTTGATGCCTTCTCCGCTGGCGGCTTTGTCCAGTGCTGCATGAGCAGACCGGAGCGGGAAACGGTCAGTCACCATTGCTTCCACCTTGATACGCCCCGACTCAATGAGCTGAAGAGCAGTCAGGTAGTCGGCACGCCGGGAATTCGCACTGCCAGTTACCTCCAGTTCTTTGTAGTGGATGAGGTTAGACTCGATCTCGGCCCACCCTTTGGCGGCCAGGCCAGCAAAGATATTGACACGACCTCCCTGTCGAGCCATGTTGAGAGCATCATTCACTAGCGTGGGTATGCCAATGCAGATAATGACCGAATCCACTCCAAGCCCTCCTGTAACCTCGGACACTACTGAAGAAAGGTCTTCAGCGGTAGGGTCAACGGTGATATGTGCCCCAAAGGTGGAGGCGACAGCCCGACGAGGAGCTGAGGGATCGCTCACGATGATGGCACGCGCTCCTGCCAGGAGGGCAAGCTGGAGGTGAAAGAGGCCGATGGGGCCTGACCCCATAATGAGCACAGTAGAGTTCACGTGTATCCGAGAGCGGTGGTGGCCGTTGACGCAACAGGCCAGCGGCTCGGCGAGTGCCAGATATTCCGAGGGTACATCCTTTTGAACAACAAAGAGATTCCCAGCTGCTACTGCATCGGCAGGGATCCGCACATATTCACTTAAGCCCCCATTCACGTCATAGCCTACTATTTTCGGGTTGGGGCAAACATTTTCCATGCCATTTTGACAATAGAAGCAGTGGTGACATGCGATCACCGGGGCCATCGCTACCGCTGCTCCCACCTCATATCCTCTTACATGCTGACCTACCTTATGCACGTAGCCTGCCATTTCGTGGCCCAGGATGGTGGGCAGCGGGATGCCTTTTGTCTTTTCTCCACGGAAGATACGCACATCAGTTCCACATATCGTGTTGGCACCTACTTTGACGAGGACTTCGTCCGGTCCGATCTCGGGCGTATCAACCTCCATTACTTCCATCTGGCCGGGACGTAGAAACACGGCTGCAAGCATTTTATTTCTCCTGGCATTATCTGTTGTCATCCCTTACGTCTTGCGACGTGTTGGGCAACATCATGCATTAAGTCCCGCATCTGGGCATAAGTAGCTATATACTTATCGACGTAGAACTGGTATTCTTCGTGTCGTTGCTGATCTGGCTCAATACGATGGCTCGTATGCACCATATGGCGTGCTGCTTCCTGTAGATCCGGGTATATTCCTGCGCCCACCGCCGCTAGTATTGCCGAACCCAGCACCGCAGCTTCGTCCACTTTTGTGAAGGTGATCGGAAGATTGCTGACGTCTGCATGAATCTGCATCCAGAACTGACTCTTTAGAGGGCCTTGCAGGGCATCCACTCCGCAGAGACTTTGGCGAAGCCATTGTATTTGAGTGCTGCGTCCCCCGTCTCTGCCACCCGGCGTGCCTGGTCGGCGGCACGAATATCCATCCAGATGATGGCTGGTCGCAGTACCCGATCGAACTTGTCCAACGCGACAACCGTGCAGGTCGTACAGTCTAAAGAGATGCCAGCGATCTCATCGGGCACAATGCCGCTTTTACTCATTACATCCCTGACCGCCGCTACCAGGGACGCCCACCACTCATCGGGGTCCTGCTCTGCCCAGCCGGGGCGTGGGTGCTTGAGTGTATAAGTGCGGCTCGCGAAGCCCACGGGCGTACCTTCCTGGTCGAAGATGCCGACACGCAGGCTCTCCGTTCCACCATCAATTCCGATGAAGTAAAGGCTGCTCACCATTGTCTATCTCCCCTGAGTGAACAAGGGAGCTTTTCTTGTCCCTTCTCTAAGCATTCGGCAGTATCTGGGTCTTGACGCCCTTACCATATCGTACCATGTCGAGTGCTTCGAGGAAATCCTGCAAGGGAAGTGCTTTTGTCAGCATAGCCTCAGTATTGATCACACCGCTACTGATGAGATCGAGAGCTGCTTGAAACGAGAAGAGAACCGCCATCGAACCAATTATCGTAATCTCATCATTATAAATGCGGAACGGAGAAAGCGAGATGCGAGCTTCGTTCGATGCAACTCCAAATATCAGCAACTTTCCGCCGCGCTTGACCGCCATGAACGCGTTTTCAATGACCGGTGCAACACCAGTTGCATCGATGACACAGTTGAATCCAAGCGGCTCATCTTTCAACGCCTGCTTGATATCGCTATATGTACGCGTGGGTCCAAGCTGCTCCGCAAGCGCCAGGCGTTGCGCGTTTACATCGACCATAGCGACCCGTGATGCACCGCCTCGCACCGCAAGCTGCAAGAGGAGCACCCCCATAGTTCCAGCACCTACAATGAGGAAGGTATCGCCGGCACGTATTGAGCAACGGCTCCGTTCGTCGTGACGCCGAGCGCAGCGTAGTTGAGACACAGATTTTCATGGCCCGTACGACAAGAATCGCAATAACCACAGTACAGGTTGGGCTCGACTGCAACTCTGCTGCCAACCGTTATGTTCTCTTTCCCGTACCTCTGAGCAACGTCGCTTCCCACTGCCACAACCTCGCCCGCAAACTCGTGACCGGGGATGATAGGATAGCGGGCCAACGGAGAGTCGCCATCAATAATATGCAGATCGGTGCCGCAGATACCACATGCACCCACTCGAACGAGCACTTCATCTGGACGTGGAGTGGGGTCTGGCACATTGTCCACCCGAATGATGCCCGGAGCATCAATGATCACAGCACGCATAGGAGACTAGTCCTTTCTTTCTTGGGATACGACAATCGAAAGTCCCAATAGGGGTCAAGTGAAACCCTGTTTTCCTGTCCTTCTCTCTTCACTTGACCCTTATTGGCTACGACAATCGATAGTCCCTTTCTAAACGGCCTTGTTATTTTAGCGCGCCACCAGTCAGCCCTTGAACCAGGTACCTCTGTGCATAGATGCCTATCGCAACGGGCACCAGAATGATCAGCGTCGCCAGAGCGGACACCCTCGCCAGGAAGAGACCTTCGTTACTCGTAAATGCCGCAACCATGATGGGTAAGGTTGGTGAGTTGGTATAGGTCAGCGTGACGGCGAAGAAGAAATCGTTCCAGGCAAAAATGATGGCCAGCAGTGCCGCTGCAGTTAATCCAGGCGCCGCCATCGGCACGACGATCCTCACAATTGTCTGGAATGTCGTACAACCATCTAGCCAGGCTCCCTCCAACACCTCTTTTGGCAGTTCCAGGAAGTACGAACGGGCCATCCAGATAATCAGAGGCAGGTTCATCGCCGTATAGATGACGATTAATACGAAGAGGTTATCCAGTAAGTTGAGGCGTGTAACGATCACGTACAAAGGAACAAGGATGGCCGCAAACGGCATGAAGCGCGTGGAGAGTACAAAGAAAAGCATGTCATTGGATGACTTCGTTGACATATGGAAGACCATCGCGTAGGCGGCGGGAATGCCCAAGACCAACGCGATGGCAGTCGAAACCAGAGCCGCCGCCACGCTATTGAACAGGTAGGCACCGAAGCCTCCCTGAATCGCGAGCAGAAACTGATCGAGCCTCGGCTGGAAGAACAGTATGGGCGGAACACTAATCGCCGCGATTTCTGTCTTAAATCCGGTCAGTGCCATCCAGAGGACGGGAAAGACCAGCAAAAAAACCAGGATGTAGGTCAAGGCTGTCCATGCGAAGGTGGACCACTTGCGCCTAGCTTCCGTAGTCATGAGTTAGCCCCTTTCTGATGCTGTCCGCTCAGTCATGAGTCGCAACATGCCCCTGGCGGCAAGAATTGCTACTACTACCCCTATAACGCCAAGCGTTGCCGCCTGTCCGATCTGAAACGAGCTCAATGCCGCTCGGTAGGTGTAGTAAGGTAGAGTGTTGGTTGTTACTCCTGGCCCACCAGAAGTTGTCACGTAAATTTCGCCGAACGTCTGAAAGATAAAGATAGTTCCGAAGAGGATGGCTATCTGGTACGGTTTTCGCAGTAAAGGAAAGACGACGCGCCAAAATGTTGTGATGGCATTCGCACCATCCACCTTCGCGGCCTCTAACACTTCGCCTGGAACGGACTGGAGGCCGGCGAGAATGACAAGCATCACGAATGGGGTCCATTCCCAGGCGACGATGAATATAATACTCTGAAGTGGAAATGCGGAAAACCAGGGGACAGCAGGAATACCAATAAAGTGGAGTAGCCAGTTAATCATCCCTGAAGATGGGCTAAGAAAGAGATTTTTCCAGATCAGAGCCATCACTGATGGGGTCACCAAAAATGGAACTGTTGCTATGCCACGCAAGACACTTCTGCCCCACATCGGGCGATTTAACAGCAGTGCCAGTATCGTCCCAGCAACAAGGGCCAGGATCATCGCCCCAGCCACCAGTTCTAAAGTATGGCCCATAATGGGCCAGAAGTTTACGTCTCTTACAAACTCGGTGACGTAGTTTGTAAGACCAACAAATGGAAATCCTTCAGATGGCACCAGCAGATTCCAGGCATGCAAGCTAAACCACACTGCGAGGAGAAACGGAATCTGTGTTAACACGATCATATAGACGAGGGCGGGAAGATGCAACCACGTTCTTCTCTCGCCAGGCGGTACTGTAGAAACTGCACGCTTTTGCTTGTCAGGAAGCACGGGCACCTGAACCGCCTGATTTGTCTGACTCATAACACTCCCTTTCTTCTTTTCACGTTATGCGAACCACCTCTGACGCAATTGGAGTGATGAATGAGGGACCGCCTCCTCTCACCGAAGCGGGGCCCCTCGTTCTTTCATACGGACACAGTAGCTAGTACCCAGCAGTGTTGTCCTTATTGACCTGTGTTGCCAGGAGCTGATCAGACTGCTGGAGAGCCTGACTGACCGTCATTTTTCCGGCAACCACTGCCGACATAAGCTCGCTCACCTGCTGCCCGACCGATTCAAACTGTGGAATACCCACATATTGAACACCATGATAGGGAACGGGTTCGAGCGTAGGCTGATCGGGAGTCGCGGTTTTGATAGAGTCAAGCGTAACTTGAGCGAAAGGTGCAGCCTTTTGATAGTCGGGGTTCTGGTAAATCGAAGCACGTGTACCCGGTGGCACATTGGCCCAGCCGAAGGTCTTGCCTGCCAGGGTCAGGTACTGCGAATTGGTAGCCCAGGTGAGGAATTGGAAGGCAGCATCTTTGTTTTTACTGGAGTTGACGAGACCAAGTGACCATGCCCACAACCAGTGGCTGCCATTCTGGGTCACTGCTGTGGGAGCATATACATAGCCAACATTACCGGCGACCTTGGAAGTCGCTGGCGTTTCCAGCACGCCACCAAACGAGGTAGCGTCATAGAACATCGCACCCTTGCCCTGAGTCATCAGGTTAACGCACTCTTGCCAGCCAGAGGTTGAGGCACCTGGCTCACCATACTTCTGCAACAGGGTAGCATAGAGCGTCACTGCCTTTTGTACCGCAGGGGTGTTGAGCTGTGGCTGCCAATTGGAATTGAACCAGCGGCCACCAAAGGTATTAATCATCGTGTCGAGCGGAGCCATATTCATGCCCCAACCAGATTGACCTCGCAGCAGAATGCCGGTCACACCACCTGCGGGATCATTGAGTTGTTGCGCGAATTGGGCGACCTGATCCCACGTAGGATGCAATGGCATGCTCAGGTGATGTTGCGCGAAAATTTGCTTGTTGTACATCAGGAAACTACTCTCGCCATAGAACGGGAGAGAGTAAGGATGTCCCTGGAAGGAGAGCGTCGACATAACCGGCTTGAGGAGATCGTCGTAATTGTAATTACTCTTGTCGGTCGCCGACATCTTATTAAGGTATGGAGAGAGATCCTGGAGCCAGCCGTTATGTGCCCAAATGGGGGTCTCGTAACTGCCGATGGTGGCAACATCAAATTTCCCTGCATTTGTAGCAACATCCTGGGTAACTTTCGAACGCAGATCATTTTCTGGCAGGGTTACGAAGTTGACCTTGATGTTGGGATGGTCCTTTTGAAAGACTTGCTTCGTCAATTGCTCCATTTGCACCATCTGGGAGTTGTTGACGGTAGCGACAGTCAGCGTCGTAGTGGAAGATGAGGATTGACTTGATGGGTTGCAAGCCGCTAGCACTGCTAGAAGCAAAGCAATGCTTGTCATAATGGCGATTGCTCGTGCTGCACTCTTCATTGCAATTTCTCCTTGTCGGATGCGTCGATGCAGTAGAAAATAGAACGTCCAATGGTAGCAAAAGCACTACATGGATGTAAGAGAAGGTCTTAACAACGAGAGTCTCCGGAGAAAACCAGCTCCTTTCTATTTGGAATAGCGTGAAGGTTCTCCCACCAGGGAGATACCTTAGACAGGCGCGCCTTTATGAAGTTATGTTGAATGTGCGAAGGCGAACAAATATATGTTTCAATAGAAACAACTTTAACATATAATTTGTTCGATTTCAAGGGTTATTGTGATACTCTTGCTTTTTTGGACAAAAATATGATACTATTTTGTTGCAAATTACCATCACAAAAATAGCAGGCTGGCAAATCCTACAGAGAGGACCCTTTTAGATGAAGAAAAGCCGCCAGAACGCAAGCGACCGACACGCACAATTGATTGGATTGCTCAAGAAGCGTGGCTACTGCTCCGTTGTAGAGATGAGCCAATTGCTAAACGTATCACCGATGACCATTCGACGTGATTTGCATATGCTGCACGAGAAGCAGATTGCAGAGGTAACACACGGAGGAGCACGCTTCAGTGCATCAAAACGAATCGAACCCGACTTTGATATCCGCACGCATGAACACCTGGCTGAAAAACAAGCTATTGGGAAACTGGCTGTGGAACGCTTTATCGAAGAAGGGGATGTTGTAGGTATTGACAGTGGAAGTACAACACTGGAGATTGTGCGAAACTTGCCCAATATCCCGCTAACGATTGTAACGCATTCTCTGGCCGCCGCCAACGTTGTCGCACAGAATAAGCGGTATTCATTGATTGTGCTTGGGGGAATTTTGCAGCATGAAGCGAACTGTCTTTGTGGCCCACAGGCGATTGCCGCCTTGCAAACGTTGTACATCAACAAACTCTTCCTGAGCACCAGTGGATTGGTTGCTCCCGACGGTCTATCATGCAATAACCTGGCCGATGCAGAAGTCAAGCAGGCACTTATAAGCTCCTCGCGCCAAACTATTTTATGCATGGATAGTAGCAAGGTTGGCAGAGCCTACCTTGCACGTTTCGCAACTCTCAACGATATCGATACACTGATCACCGATAACGGCATCTCGGACGAAAGTCGTGAGGCTATAGAACGGCAGCAGATTCAGATAATCACAGTTCCTACAGAGGTTCCAGCGTCTATTCCTGAATCAGAGATGATCAGGGATGATGTTGCAGTATAGGCCTCTGAGGAAAATTGATGAGTTGAAAAGATTGCTGAGTGAAACTTTGTGTCTTCTTCCCCGTATCTGTAAGAAAGCAAGGGCTACTATGGCGAGACCTCTTTAGGAAGT
>MNIY01000036.1 GCA_001919995.1 Ktedonobacter sp. 13_1_20CM_4_53_11 | reverse complement strand
ACAGGTACGTGATTCGAACATGTAGTGCCTGGCGACTGCAATAGCTGCTCATTGTGAGGAGCTGATTCTGCCAATGGCCTGGGATGGAACAACGCAGCTGTTTGGCTGGCGAGAAAGCACCTGGGCACTGCGTGTAATCACCGGAACGCTCTTCGGTGGGGGAACGGTCTGGTTTGTCCTTCCTCTCGTCCACCGCTTATTGAGCGAAGGGCATGCTGCCTGGCAGAGATAGCAAGAAGCGGATCATCACGAGAGAAGCTTGTGGGACGCTTCCCGCTAGGAGTGTAACACTGCACCGTATGCATAAGAAAAGAAGAAGAAAAAAACGTTTGAAAGAAGACCAAATCAGACCCATGCATTCCCAAACGCGCATCATCGCCGTCCGGCGGCGTTTGCTGGCAGCCGCCCTCTTTGCCGTCTGCCTGGTGCTCCTCTTTCCTGGCATCAGTCTCGCGCATGCTATCCTGCTGCGATCGGACCCTGCAAGGGATGCTGTGCTTCCGGTCGCTCCCGACCAGGTACGCATGTGGTTCAGTGAAGAGCTCAATTCTGCCCTCAGCACGGCGGTTGTGGGCAATGGAGCCAACGCGCGAGTGGATATGGGCGACGCGCACGTTTCGCTCAGCGATCCGACCGAGATGGATATCTCCCTCAAGCCGAACCTCCCACCAGCGGCTTATGTCGTGGTCTGGCGTACCGACTCCACCGATGATGGACATGTTCTGAGCGGGTCGTTCCTCTTCACCGTGGCCCGGCCTGATGGCACGGTTCCCACCCTCAGCCCGGGCGCCAATCCCGGAGTGAACGCGCTCGGTGGGAGCAGCCTGAGTGGGCAGTACACCGGCCAGCTCGATGGCCCGACCTTCTTCAATCTCGTCATGATTACGCTTGTCGAACTAGGCGCCGTGTTCTGGGTGGGGGCATCCCTCTGGCAGCTCTTCGTGCTTGGGCCATCCTCTGAAGACCATGCGGAGTTGGGGGAGGCCAATCGGCAGGTGCAGCGGCACTTCGAGCGGCGCTTTGCGCTTCCCACGCTGCTCGTCCTGTTGCTGGCCAATTTCGGCGTCCTCGTTGGGCAAGCCATCACCATTACCGGGGGAAATTGGGGAAGCGCCTTCGCCCCCGCTCTGCTTGGAAGCCTCGTCACCAGTGGACGCTTCGGGGCCTTCTGGCTGATGCGTGTGATCGTCATCCTCCTGGCGATGCGCCTCGCGCTGTACCCATGGCAAGTGTACCGGTCGCGGCAGAGCCTTCCACGCCTGGCTAACACCATCCTCCCCTGGGCGAACCTGGTCCTCGGCCTGGCGCTCTTCATCGCCATTACGATGTCGAGCCACGCCTCGGCAGTTTCTGCAAATGTCCTGATCTATTCGCTGATGGCGGACTGGCTTCATCTCCTGGCTGCGGCACTCTGGGTCGGAGGCATGCTCTATATCGCCGCCAGCTACCTGCCGGTTCTTCGTAGGAGTCCGGTCGTGGAGCGGACCCGCTCACTGGTGACCGTGCTGCCCTACTATTCTCCCTGGGCAATAGCGGGCGTGATGATCCTGGCCGTGACCGGGCCCTTCAGTGCCACCGTCCACCTGACCTCGTGGGAACAACTGCTCTCGACGGCCTACGGGCGGGCGCTGGTCGTCAAGGTCCTGCTGGTGGGCGGGCTGCTCCTGACGAGTGCCATTCACGTCTTCCTGCTGCGGCCGCACCTGAAAAAAGCGTATCAGAAGTACGCCTATGCTACTTCTCGTGCGGAGGCCCTTCAGAGCGTGCCTGCGGCTGTAGCTGTGCCGTCCGAGCACGAGGGAGCAGAACCATCTCCCATCCCGCGACGTCTCGCGCAGGAGGTGAAGCTGCGTGAGGCACACCTGGTGAGGCAGACACGGCGTCTCACCCATATCCTGAGCTTCGAGCCTGTCCTGGGCGTCGCGGTGCTGCTCTGCGTCGGCCTGATGAATGTGTTTGCAGGTACACTCACACCTGTGGTTGCGCAGCAGCCACAACCATCATCAACGACAGGTGCAACAACAACCTTTACCGCATCGGTCCGAACATCTGACAACGAGTTCACCGTCACGCTGGATGTCACCCCCAATCGTACCGGCACGAACGTGTTCGGGGTGAGTGTGGCAGAGACGAAAACAGGCGCACCCGTCACCAGGGTGGGCGTCTCCCTCTACATCTCCTCCCTGGATATGGATATGGGCACCGAGACCGTGAACGTACAACCCGATGGAAAAGGCCACTTCAGTGCCACCGGTGATCTTCTCATGGGTGGTGACTGGCAGATACGCATTCAGCTGCGCACCCCTGATAACCGATTGCATGAGGCCATCGTCAAGCTGCTGACGCCATATTAAGTATGCAAACGCAAGCCTTTCGCTGCCTGTGGTGGCCCCTGCCCAACAGCAACGGAGATGATCGGCACGCGCTACGCCTGTGAGGCAGACGCGCCAGTTCAACACCTTCAAGCCTTGTGAAAAAGAGAAGGAGCAGAGTAGATGACCCAAGAGCGAGATATGACAACGACCAGGCAGGATCAGTCCTCTCAGATCTTTCATCCGCGCTTTGCCGCATTCTATGAGCGATATGCCCGTCTTGGGACAGAACGTCGTCTCACCGATCCACTCCGCCAGGAAACGGCGGGACAGGCGTATGGAACTGTCCTGGAGGTGGGAGCGGGAACTGGACTGAACTTTTCCTGGTACCGTCCAGAGCAGGTCGAGCGGGTGGAGGCGATTGAACCGGACGCAGCCATGCTGGCCTACGCGCGAGAGCGGGTGAGGCAGGCAGCCGTGCCGATCAGCTTGACCCAGGCGTCCGTTGAGTCCTTGCCGTTTGCCGATGCCACCTTTGATAGTGTGGTGGTAACCCTGGTGTTTTGCTCGGTAGGGGACCCCGCGCAGGGCATGCAGGAGATCAAACGGGTCCTGAAACCGCAGGGAACGCTCTTCTTATTCGAGCATGTGCGCTCACAGAGCGCCTGGATAGCACATCTGCAAGATGCGCTGGTGCCAGTGACGACGCGCCTGTTCGGGAATTGTCACTGGAACCGCGACACCGCACGGACCGTGCAGGAAGCGGGGTTTGCTATCACGCACGTGCGTCGCTTGAAAGGGGGGCTCGACCCGCACATCGTTGTCCAGGCACTTCGCCCGTGAGTAGGAGCCTCACGAAGCACAGATCGGTCGTGATACTCTTGAAAACCAGGTGTGATGCGCTCAACGGACCCTTGTCCCCTTCTGGCTGCGCAGGCCTTCTTTGCCGGGATTCTCTGACCCTTCGTTCACGTCTCCCAGCAGTCTAAGACGTGGTCTCCCGTCTGCTCCCACTATCATGAGCGCCCACTTTGCCTCTCAACGGGAAATTCTACGATCAATGATAGTACTCTTGACGCTTGTACTATCACTAACTATAATATACCAGGTCAAGACGACGGATCGTCTCTTTTTTCATTGGGAAAGAGCGTGTGTGCAAGCTGAAGAGCAGCCACCCATAGGCATACCACATGGCGAAGTACCTCCTGGGCAGTTTACTCAAGGGCGAAAAAGCAGAGGCAGCAGGCGTCGCGTCATTATCATACTGGTAGTGGGCCTCGTCAATCTTGCACTGCTGGCCCTGCTGGGCTCGCAGTTGCTGACCCCTGCCCAGAATCAATCCAACGCCGGGAGTAGCCCACTGATCGGGCACCCCGCACCGGATTTCACGCTAGCCGTGCTCAGTACTCATGCAGGGGCTGCGTCAAAAATGCATCTGGCCGATTTGAAAGGGAAGCCTATTGTGCTCAACTTCTGGGCATCCTGGTGCGATCCCTGTAAACACGAAGCGCCTCTCTTGCAGGCAATGTGGCGGAGCGCACAAAGCCAGGGGGTCATCTTCCTCGGGGTCGATTTTCAAGATACGCGGAGCGCTGGACTGAACTTCTTGCAGACATATGGGATTACCTACCCTAACGTTGCAGACGACACCGGCTCCACCGCCATCAACTACGGCGTCACCGGTGTCCCAGAGACCTTCTTTCTTGACCGTCACGGCGTGATTGTCTCCAAAGTGATCGGAGAACTGACCGCGCAAACCATGCAGCGCAACTTGCAATTGCTTGCTCACTAAACAAGATGTGGAAGTGGAGGCTTGCCGTTAGAGAAGAGATGTTTTCATGAAGAGCGATGACTACCCGAGAGAAGAGAGAGTCGTACAGGAGTAACCTCCTCACGTAGTGACAGATGATGAGTGAAAGACAGCCTGTTCTTACAACCCAAAAGCGGGATCACAGTGAAGCTGCCGCTCAGGAAGCAGCGCGAACCACACTCCCCGCTTCGCGACAACCACCTCGCTGGTCGGCCCGCCGCAGACGCGATGGCTTGTTTTTGCTGGGTGTCCTGCTGCTCAGCATGGTTACCATCCTTGTGCTCGCGAACACCGGCTCTTCCCAAAGAGGGCAGGCGACCACGGCGCAGTCAGGCTCGTCACCTGCTCCGGTCACACAGACGCTATCGACCACCTCCTCATCTCTCATAGCAACAGGCACGTTTCGCGAATATCCCTTCCCACAGTCGAACAGCCAGGTGATGCGGTTGGCCGTTGACCACGAGGGACGGCTCTGGATGGGAGAAATGGGGCGCAACGCGCTTGCCGTGTTTGACCCGCGCACCCAGGCATTTCAGGAGATCACGCCGCCACATGGTCGTTACGGCATCATGGGTATTCAGGTAGCAGCAGACGACACGATCTGGTTTGCCGAACAGTACGCCAACTATATTGGCCACTATCTTCCCATCACCAGGCAGTTTCATCTCTACCCGCTACCCACCATCACCACACACGATCCCAGCAACGCAGGCAAGACGCTCACGCTGCCAAGCGCGCCCAACGACCTGGCGCTGGATAGTCATGGCGAGGTCTGGTTCGCCGAATTCAACGCCGGTCGCCTGGGGCGGCTCGATCCACATACCGGCCACATGCAGCAGTATCTACTCGCAGGCGACAGGACAGCACAGCAGCTCGCCCCTTACGGGGTGACGGTGGATCCCCGGGGGATGGTCTGGTTCACCGAGATGGGCGTCGAGCGCATTGGTCGTCTCGACCCAGCCACAGGCCGCATTCAGTATTTTCCCCTGCCGGGAGTGCATGCGCCGCTGATGGAAATCGCCAGTGACGCGCACGGGGCCATTTGGGTGACCTCGTTCAGCTCTGGACTCCTCCTCCAGTTGAATCCGCATAGCGGAGCGGTGACATCCTACTACGCCTCGCTCACAGGAGCGGACCCGGGTGGGCTCTACGGCCTGGCCGTGACCTCATCGGGTGACATCTGGATGACCCTCCTGGCACAGAACGCGCTTGCGCGTCTTGATGCTGCGACCCACCGGTTCGTCTACTACCGCGTCCCGACGGAGAACAGCGGACCGCTCGCGCTGGTGGCGGGGGCCAACCAGATACTCTGGTTTACGGAAACCGACAAGATCGGCATGTTGCGGCCATAACCCTCAAAGATGACCCCATATACTCTAATCAGGTGTGAGAAGAAGCAGGCTATGCATCGCATGAACCGCGGGTTTCATCATCACCCCGTTCTCGATCAAGAAGGATTTGTATGTTCGGATTGCGTTTCTGAGGTTTCTCGGTAGTATATACAGTGGGGTGGGAATATGGGGATACACACTTGTTTGAAATGGAGCAGATGGCCGTGGGAGAGAAGCATGACCCATCGCTCTTTCTCACAGCCGTGAGTATTCAGTCTGGATACCCGCTTTCTTTCAGAGAGACGGAAAGGGTCGCTTAAACAAGCCAGTGATTCACATGTTATTGTTCTCAAAAGCTTATCCTCTCCCTTGACAAAAGTTTCTCCATATAACACCCTGTAAAGGTGTGTGCGCTGCAAGCGCTCGCAGATCTCTCAGCGCACGACCTAGCGCTTCTGCATCAGACATCGCCATACTGGAACAGGCCGCAAGTACGGGCAGTCCGGCGGTCAAGAGCCGAGGGCGCAAACTGCTTCACCAACTGACGAAGCAGAGACGACACGTGGAAAGGAAGACCACATGACCCTCGAAAGCGTTCAGCAACAGGGAGAGATAGACGACCCCTTTGCTTCCTTGTCTCCCTACGAGTTTGTGCTCCTCACGACCTTTCGCAAAAGTGGCGTTGGCGTTCCTACTGCCATGTGGTTCGCCCATGAGCAGGGCAGGCTCTACATGGTCACCGGTCGTATCACTGGCAAGATCAAGCGCATTCGCAATAATGGACGCGTATCAATCGCTCCCTGCGATCTGATGGGCAACGTGCTCGGACCACCGATCGAAGCCTATGCGCACGAACTGCCAGTTGCTCAGCATGCCCATGCTGATGCCATCTTAGCCCAGAAATATAGGGAGGAATACGAAATGGACTCCTCTGGTGAGGGAGGGGAAGAGTACGAAGAAACCTACATCGAGATCGTGAGCACAGAGTACTCTCCAGGCGTGGCGGCGAAGGAGGTGAGCTATGAGTGACCTTCCCTTCATCGCTGATGCGCGCTATCCCAGAGGATGCCCAGAACTCGATGAGGGCAAATGGTTCCAGTGGCGAAGTGTTGCCATGATTGAACTGAGTGCGCTCGATACCTATCAGTTCGTGAAAAGCATGCTTCCCCATTCGGCACAGACGATCCTGGAGGTCGACAGATATACCAGGCTGAGCGATCCAAGGCGTTCATATGCTGGTAGCACCTGCTGCAACACGGTGCGATGCGCCTCGAGTCGAGGTGAGGCAGGCATAGCGAACTCCTTTCTTTCTGAAGCACTGCGCTCCAGACACAACCACCCATGAGCACGTCCGCGTTCGCGGCCTCGAAGCAACAAAAAGGCCGTGAGCGCGTCACCAGCACCCATGGCCTTTCAACATGTGTGTACTTCTGAGCGATGGCTGAGCTTCTCAGCTCAGAAGCTGCTCAAGTACCTCCAAAAAAGGGCAGAATCCGGCCTTGGGCGAACAAGCTGAAGCCTACGATGCTTACTGCTGAGAGGCATACAGGTCCATTCCATGGCTGCTCTCCGTCCAAAACCAGACGAAACGTACTTTGAGGCACCCGTTCCATCTGCTGGCAGTGTACCTGGGAAACGCACGCGCTGTCAATGGTTGACGCGCAAGCCAGAATCCATCGCTTAGCTCTCAACATCTTCCGCAGAGGTTCCAAAGCGAGCTCTTCTGAGAGCGCCGAGACACATAACACAGCCAGCATGGGATGGCTGTCCCTCGTGAGCAACCATCCCGGTCGGTTTTCACGCCAGTCCCCAAGCTATCGCATTGACACTACTGATAAGGCCCCTCTTCAGCGATGATTTCCCGGCACAGCGTCAGGCACGCCTGGCAAATGTTCACTCCGTGAGGGCTAATGGCCAGATATGGCACGTGTTGCTGGTCTTTCCCACAGAACGAGCAGCGCAGCCCTTGCTCTTCCTGAGGTGCTTCCGGACCGTGGCTCAAGGCCGCGACGCATTCGTCACAGACGTAGACCCCGCTGGGTCCAGCGATGAGGCGCTGCACCTGGTCTTGCTGTTTGCGGCAAAAGGAGCACACCAGCATGGGCTTCCCCTTTTCATGAAGGACCTGGAGCATGTTCGCTCGCACCTCCTGCAGGCTGAGACCAAAGCGTGCCAGCACCCCCGCGCCTACGCCCTCTCCCTCCCGGAGCAATCCCAAGAGGAGGTGTTCGGTTCCGATGTAGAGATGGTGGAGGCGTTGCGCTTCATCGACGGCTAGCTCCACCACTTTCTTCGCCCGTGGGGTCAGGCCGATTTCACCAGACACGAGGTGATCCCCACGGCTAACAATGCCTTCGACGGCTTGGCGAGTCCGCTCGAGATCGACACCCATATGTGTGAGCACATTGCCTGCAACGCCTTCCCCTTCCCGGAGCAGGCCCAGCAGGAGGTGCTCGGTGCCGATGTAGTTGTGGTGGAGGC
>MNIY01000037.1 GCA_001919995.1 Ktedonobacter sp. 13_1_20CM_4_53_11 | reverse complement strand
TCGGCTGATACCGCCCATCGCCTCGCACTTGCCGCACGCAGCTGTGGCTATGAGCTGCAAACAATCGGCGTTCCTAAAACGATTGATAACGACCTGCCCTTTACCGATCATAGTCCAGGTTATGGCAGCGCAGCACGCTTTCTTGCCCTGGCAACCATGGACTCAACCCTGAACACAGTATCTATACCCTGGCACTATCCCGTCAAAGTGATCGAGACAATGGGCCGTGACGCGGGGTGGCTGGCAGCCTCGTCAGCGCTGGGGAAACGACACGATAATGACCCACCGCATATCATCCTTATGCCTGAACATGTCTTCAAAGCAGATAACTTCCTGAAGCAGGTTGAGGCGGTCTACCGTAGCATCGGGTATGTGATTGTTGTGGCCTCCGAGGCTGTACGCGACGAAAAGGGACAGCCTCTAGGTACCGCTAGGCAGACGGGCGAAGATGCTTTCCAACATCCGCTCCTCACCGGAGCAGCCCAACATCTGGTAGAATTAGTCATTCAGCATTTGAACTTGCGAGCGCGTTTCGAAAAGCCCGGCGACTTGCAGCGTATGTCCTCAACCTGTATTTCACGCACCGATCAGGACGAGGCCTATCTCGTTGGACAGGCTGCCATTCAGGCGCTCCTGCAGGGTGAGAGCGACAAAATGGTGACGTTAGTACGCCATACAGAACCGGCCTATTATTGCAGCACAGGATTAGTGGAACTGGCAAAGATCGCCAATGCCCAACAGTTAATGCCCGCTCACTACCTGAATGAAAACAAAACCATGGTAACACAGGCTTTCTATGACTATGCGCTGCCATTGATTGGCCCTTCACTGCCTGATCACGCAAAACTGGAAAAAACGAAGGTGCAATTATGACGACTCTTAAACGAGCAATTCTTGTGGTCCTCGACGGCGTCGGAGCGGGCGCCAATCCAGATGCACATGTCTACGGCGATGATGGGGCTAGCTCATTGGAACACTGCGCACAGGCGGTTGGAGGTCTCGCTCTCCCAAATCTGGGAAGCATAGGTATAGGAAACATTACTCCTATGAAGGGAACTCCACCGACGGATCGTGCTCGCGGAGCATATGGCCGTATGTCTGAAGCAGCCGCTGGCAAAGATAGTACGACCGGCCACTGGGAAATGACCGGCGTTGTCCTGCAAAAACCCTTACCCACCTATCCACATGGCTTTCCCCTTGACCTCGTAGAAGCCTTCGAACAGGCCATTGGACGCAAAGTCATCGGCAACAAGGCTGCTTCCGGCACAGAGATCATCAAAGAACTGGGCGAAGAGCATGTGCGTACTGGCTTTCCTATCCTCTACACATCGGCCGATAGCGTTTTTCAACTTGCCGCGCATCAGGACGTAATCCCCCTTCAGGAACTGTACCATATGTGCGAAATTGCACGACAGATGCTCACAGGAGACAACGCTGTCGGACGGGTTATTGCCCGACCATTCATAGGAACCCCAGGATCTTTCACACGCACTGAACATCGTCGCGATTTCTCGCTCCAGCCGCTCGGCACGACACTCCTCGACCTCCTCAAGGCTGAGGGCAAGGATGTCATCGGCCTCGGTAAAATTGAGGATCTTTTCGCCGGACGTGGATTGACCCGGCGGGATCATACCGAGACCAATAGCGATGGCATGAAAGCGACGCTGCACTGGCTCGAACAGGATTTTAACGGGCTGCTCTTTGTGAACCTGGTTGAGTTTGACATGCTGTGGGGCCACCGTCGCGATAGTGAGGGTTACGCGCAAGCATTACGCGATGTCGATACATGGTTCGCACAGGTACAGGAGGTCATGCGGCCAGAGGATGCCATCTTCTTCACAGCCGATCATGGCGTAGATCCAACCTATCATGGCACCGATCATACCCGTGAACAAGTGCCACTCCTGGCATTCGGTGTGCCTGTTCGAGCAGGAGTGAATCTCGGCACTCGTTCTACTTTTGCGGACCTGGGCCAAACATTAGCGCAGGCATTTGCTGTTGGACAACTGGCAGCGGGAACCACCTTTGCACACGAATTAGGACTTTTATGACGGAGACACAACGCAACAAAACAGCAGGGCAGGCACAAGCTAACTTCCTGCCAGGCGATCGCATCCACCTGCGGCGTCCCACTATGAACGACGCGGAAAGGATATTCCACTGGGAACGTGACGATGAAGTTTGGCGCTACGACCTACATCGCCCGTTCTCGAACAGCATGGCGCAATTTTTACCCGTTTTTGAACGCAACTATGTACGTGGCAACGGGCGTCAATTCTGGTTCATCATTGAAGACGAGAAGCACATCCCGATTGGCACCATCACCTATTTCAATATCGATTATCGCCTCGGGCAGGTAGAAATCGGTCTTGGCCTGGGCGACAAAAATCGTTGGGGCAAAGGGTACGGGCCAGACGCAATCCGCACGTTGGTAAAGTATCTCTTTTCTCTCCCCGGGCTGACGCGCATTTACGCGGAAACCGCCCTTGCCAATCATCCTTCTCGGCGTGCCTTCGCCAAGGCAAACTTTGTCGAGGTCAACCAGATCTATGACCCCCGCAGCTCAGGAGAACCCTGGGTACTCTTAGAAATTCGCAAGCAGAGGAAGGATTATTTCAGAGAATGAATACAGCACATGTACCCGTTGATCCAGAAATTTTTCATGCCTATGATGTTCGCGGCATCTATGGCGAAAACTTGACTGACGATGTGGCCTATCGCATAGGTCGGGCTGCGGCACAGTATTTACAAGTCCCAGAGATTGCAGTCGGTCGCGATATGCGCCTCTCCTCACCGCAATTAGCTGCCGCCCTGATCCGTGGTATTACCGACCAGGGGGTCAACGCTATCGACCTGGGCATGACGACGACCGATGGCCTCTATTTCGCCGTTGGAAAATTTAACTTCCCCGCAGGCGTCATGATCACCGCCTCGCACAATCCCGCTCAATACAACGGCATGAAGTTTTGCCGCGCTCAGGCATTTCCTATCAGCCTCGAGTCAGGACTAAGCGATATCCGCGACCTGGCTGTAAGCGGAAAGTTCGCCGAGCCAGCCTCCAAAGGCCAGGTGATCAAACGCGACATCACCGATGATTATGTCAAACACGCTCTGTCATTCGTCGACGTATCCAGGATCAGGCCGCTTAAAGTCGTCATCGACGCTGGCAATGGTATGGCCGGCTTGATCATGCCGAAGGTCTTCCAGCATCTCCCCTGCGAGCTCGTTCCGCTTTATTTTGAATTAGACGGCAACTTCCCCCACCATCCTGCCAGCCCCATCGAGCCTGAGAACATGGTGGATGTGCAAAAGAAGGTACGTGAAGTCGGGGCCGACCTGGGTGCAGCCTTCGATGGGGACGCTGACCGCATGTTTCCCGTCGATGAACATGGCGACCTGGTGGATGGTTCTAAGGTGATAGCTGCTGTTTCTAATAGCCTTCTACAGAAGTTCCCTGGTTCAACCATCCTCTACAACCTGATTGTCTCCAAAAGCGTTCCAGAGCTCATCAACAAATTAGGCGGCAAGGCTATACGGACACGCGTGGGACATTCCTATATCAAAGCAGAGATGCGTCAGAACAATGCCATCTTTGGTGGAGAACACTCCGGCCATTTCTACTTCCGTGACAACTGGTTTGCCGACTCGGGTCTGATCGCTTTACTCATTTTGCTCGAACTTGTCTCGGTCGAGAACAAGCCGCTCTCCGAAATACTCAAGCCGCTCGATCACGGCTTCCGCAGCGGCGAAATTAATAGCACTATCGCCGATGCACAGGGCAAAATGCATGCTCTGGAGGAACACTTCGGTAAAAATGCTAAGTCCGTCGATCACCTGGATGGGGTAACCCTCGATTTTGGCGACTGGTGGTTTAATGTGCGTCCATCGAATACAGAACCCCTCCTCCGCTTAAATCTCGAGGCGAACAGCCGCGAGTTGATGGAGCAGAAGCGGGACGAGGTCCTCGCATTTATTCGCCAGTAGAAAACCTGAAAGACAAGTAGGGGAGTGTCCCGCTGACTCTATAAGTTACCTGGATGCTCCCTTGCTTGTCTTTCAGGTAATCATCCCCCCTAAAGTGACACAGTATAATTGTTCCCTGCACTGGTATATTGAACCAGGAAGTCAATAGTAATCGACCCCAAACCAGCCGGGCCAATGAACACCACTCTCCCATTTACCCCCTTCGCAAAGGCATCGAAGGTATAGGGCAGGGTATTATCAATCGGTGGATGAGTCGAACCGTCATTATAAATCAGCCGCACATAGTCATAGCCAAAGCCGGGCGACACCTTAACCCCATTGGGATTACTGACGCTGAAGTTCAAAACGTAATATTGCTGACCAGCTTTGGCCTGGTTCCCGCGGTAAGCATAGCGAATGTCCACACGTGACAGGTGATATACCAAATTAAGCGGCGCAGAAGGGGGAAAGCCATAGTTGATGTCGAGGGACTGGGGCGATGATCTGTCTTTATATATCTCAGGATGAAATGCCCCACTAAACGGTATCGTCACCAGGTATTCGCCTATCACTGTAGAACCAAGCCGCAGCTTTAAGGTATCAAGACGAATCCCCGCGGGAACAGAAAAGTCGATCCAGCCGGTTTCGCTGCTTCTTGCTCGAGGTCCAACCGAGAGAGTTACATTAGTAGGGCTGATTGGATCAAGCTTAGGGGCTATCAGGCGAGCAATATCGTAATAGATCACAGAAATCTGCTCACTAGATGGATTTGTGACTTTCATATTTAAACGTACTATAGCCGGACCCGTTCGAATACCGTCATCATCAAAAGAGGTTGCATATTGCGCATCGAGAACAGTATAAACTAAACCAGCATAAGGTGCCGTCCGATTTACATCAAATGAAAGTGTCGGTACCGGTGTGGGAGCAGGATTGAAAGAGAATTTTACATTTTTTAGAAAGCCCAACACGGTAGAACTGACCAGTGTCAGCATAATTATCCCCACTATGAGTAGACTACTGAACAAGAGCCACTGCCTGGAAGGATTACCTCTTTTTAGAAACTTCGTGCCATGGAGCACAGGCGTCTTCTCTTGAAATATTGGTGGATCCGGGATTGTTGGTGTCTTTTTTACCATAAACATACCTTCCTTCTTGCGGATCGTTTTTCCCCACTTCTATTGTATCAAGTTTTGGCAACACTTAATAGCCCTTACATCTACGCATTCTTGATTCGCCCCCAGGCGTCATTCTTGACACCTCGTTTGGATAGTGTTAGCATGACTGCAGTTAAATAGCAGACCTTCCTGCCCGGTAGAGACCTGCTGTATTTTTCACAAGGAGAATTTTTTAGTGAAAATCCACGAATATCAAGCCAAAGATATTCTGGCACACTATGGCGTCCCCATCCAGCCGGGGCGCGTAGCTTATACGCCAGACGAGGCTGAAGCTATTGCTCGCGAACTCGGCGGGCCAGTCGTCATTAAAGCCCAGGTATACGTCGGCGGACGTGGCAAAGCAGGTGGCATCCAGTTTGGCGATACGCCAGAACAGGCGCGCGCAGCTGCGTCGAAAGTATTGGGCATGGATATCAAAGGGCTGACTGTCGAAAAGGTTCTTGTCGTCTCCAAAATAAATATTCAAGAGGAATACTATCTTGGCATCATCCTGGATCGCAAATCCCAGGCGCCCATCGTGATGGTCTCAAAAGAGGGTGGCATCGATATCGAAGAGGTGGCCGCAAAAACCCCCGAAAAGATCATTAAACAACCCATCGACATGCGCTGGGGCCTGCGCCCTTTTGAAGCGCGCGATATCCTTGCACGGGCCAGGCTCCCTCATCAGGTCATCGGCAAAGGCGGCTCCATTCTTACTGCGCTTGCCCGAGCCTTTATAGAAAGTGACGCCAGCCTGGCAGAAATCAACCCACTTGTGCTTACCTCGGAGGGACAGGTGCAAGCAGCCGATGCCAAAATTCTTATCGATGACAATGGCCTCTTCCGCCAGAAGGAATATGCCTCGTGGGCAGAGTCAGAAGAGTCGAATCCATTAGAGTATGAGGCCAGGCAGGAAGGCCTGACCTATGTGAAACTTGACGGTAACGTCGGGATCATTGGTAACGGCGCAGGACTTGTCATGACCACGCTTGATATGGTAGCTCGCGTCGGCGGGAAGCCGGCTAATTTCCTCGATATCGGTGGAGGAGCAAAGGCCGAAGTTATGTATAAGGCTCTCTCCTTTGTGGCACGCGATCCACAGGTCAAGGGTATTCTCGTCAATATCTTCGGTGGCATTACACGTGGTGAAGAGGTGGCAAAGGGAGTCATCATGGCACAGGCTGAACTCCCTGAAGGTATGCCCATCGTCGTTCGCTTGTCAGGCACCGGTGCGGAAGAGGGAAAAGCTTTGTTGAAAGACGCTGGGCTTGACTGGGGTAAAGATATGCGCGAGGCGGCTCAAAAAATCGTCGCCGCGGTTGGTTAAACGAATAAAGGGAAAAAAAGAGCATGAGTATTCTATTAGATAGTTCGACGCGGGTGATTGTACAGGGCATAACCGGGCGAGAGGGACTGTATCACACGCGTAATATGAAGACCGCGGGAACAAATATCGTTGGCGGCGTGACTCCCGGCAAGGGCGGTACGACAGCAGAAGGCGTTCCAGTCTTTGATACCGTCGCCGAGGCAAAGGCAGCCACAGATGCTGAAGCCAGCTGTATTTTTGTACCACCTGCAGGTGCCGCCGATGCGATTATGGAAGCGGCCAGCGCCAGTATAAGCCTGATCGTCTGTATCACCGAGGGCATACCAGTTATTGATATGACCCGCGCCATGATAGTTGTACGTGAGCATGGCGCGCGGCTGATCGGCCCTAACTGTCCCGGTATGTGTACTCCAGGCCATGGCAAAATCGGTATTATCCCCTACCAGATATTCAAACCGGGTCCCGTCGGTTTCATCTCACGCTCCGGCACGCTCACGTACGAGGTTGTCGCCTTGCTCACTGAAGCAGGCATTGGCCAATCTACCTGCATTGGTATTGGAGGTGACCCCATTATTGGCTCGACATTCGCCGATTACTTGGAACTCTTCGAGTCCGACCCGGATACCAAAGCCGTTGTCATGTGTGGCGAGATCGGTGGAAGCGACGAGGAAGACGCGGCAGAGTTCATCAAAACGATGAGCAAACCTGTAGTAGCCTTCATCTCAGGACGTACTGCCCCTCCGGGGAAACGCATGGGGCACGCTGGCGCGATCATCTCCGGCAATACAGGTACAGCGCAGGGAAAGGTTGCCGCGCTACAGGCAGCAAATGTCCCTGTGGCAGACACCATCTTCGAGATCCCTGATCTGGTTAAAAAAGCCCTTTCCGCATTATAATAAACTAAAGAGCGAATATTGAAGGCATGCACGATGCGGTGCATGCCTTCCGGCAAAAATCACACAGAAAAACTGTCTAATAAAGGAAAAGTATGACCACCGCGTTGATCTATGACCCAATTTTTTT
>MNIY01000030.1:3027-15308 GCA_001919995.1 Ktedonobacter sp. 13_1_20CM_4_53_11 | reverse complement strand
CACTTGGTATGCTCTGTGGCTGGGTTGCCTGGCCTGTGCTCTGGTATATCGACAAGATCGTGACAGCATGTTCAATACTTCCAGGCGCTTTCATAAATGTAAGCAACGCGAATACTGGATTAGCCTGGTGCTATTATGTGCTTCTCTGTTTAGTCGTCGGCACCATCATATATATGTGGCCATCTGAGAGGAAACAAAACCATGCTGCCACCCCGGCGTTGCTGTCTCGACGTACAAGGTTTATAGTGTATTTGAGTGCAGCGCTTGTCGTCATTCTTGCAACAGGTGCGACGGCCCTGGCGGCAAAATCCGATGGGAAGACAACGATCTCTTTTCTCAATGTTGGCCCTGCCAACCAGCAACCACAAGGTGAAGCTGTCTTGATTCAAACTCCAGATAACAAGATTGCGCTGATTGATGGCGGGATGGATGCTACGTCGCTAGCACAGGAGCTTGATAGCCGCCTGCTCCCCTGGCAGCGCACAATCGACGTGGTCATATCGACCACACAAAAAGCTGATCACCTGGCTGGATTACAAGATGTTATAACCCGTTTCCAGGTTGGCGAAGTAGTAGATGCCGGGATGCTTCACCCAAGCGTAAGATATGCCCTGTTGAGGCGCACGATTTCCGAGCGTAATCTTCGCTACGTCGAAATTCGACAGGGTGCAACGATCGCTGTAGGAAGTCAGGTCGCGTTGCAAGTGTTCTGGCCTCGCTCATCCTTGCACAAGGGAGTCAACGAGGAAGTAGATAACGGACTGATAGTGCGCCTTTTCACACCGGGTTTGCGCCTGCTTTTCTTAGGTGCGTCAGCTATGAGCAAATATGCTCTTAATGGTCTACTCAGCGATATAGCTCCTGACTATTTGCAGGCAGAAATAGTGCAGGTCGTCGCAGAGGTAGGCAAAGTATTTCCAACAGAATTGAGCGATCTTCTCCAGGAAGTTAAACCCTCAGTCATCGTTATAACTCCTGCGGCTCTAAGCGCAAAACAACGCAAGGATGGCACGGCATCGGTCATCAATCCACTCCCTTCAGCGCTTTCCAGAGGAGCAACATGGCAAATTGAACAAACGGCACAGGTTGGTACAATAGAGTTCAACTGTAGTAACCGGGGATGGAGCATGAACGTATAATGAGTAGACCAGGGATCTACGATGGAAAAAGGAAATAATGTAACATGATTTGCGAACGCTGTGGAAAAGAGATATCTGCCAATGCTGCAATTTGCCCTTCCTGCGGTACAGTGATCCAACCGCCAACCAGCTATGGACGGTATCCTTCCAGAGAGGACGATAATCCTCAACCGATGCCAACATATGAGCAGGGTTACACCCCACTGCAAAATTCAGAGCCGGTAGAGGCAGTAAGCTATCCGCCGCCGCCAAAACAGGATTTTGGCTCTGGGCCAGCATATTATGCACAGACTGCGTATCAACCTCAACCTGGCTCAATAAATGTTACGGTTGTCAATACTTTCACAACTTCCTCAAGCAATTATAATAGAGGGGCACTCCTCGCGGAGATCTTTCTCTCTCTCTTTGGCATTTATGGCGTTGGCTGGCTCATAGCAGGTGAAACAACCATAGGAGTCGTATTACTTATTTGTAGCTTCGCACTTTTTTGGCCTCTAGCCATCATGATAGCTATTTTTACGCTGGGCTTTGGCATCATTTTTTGTAATCTCCCATTGGCTATTGGCGGTATTGTTCTCAATGCCATTCTTTTGAACAACGCATTGAACCGTAAAGCAAAGCTCGTCTCATATACTACAGTCCAATCACAACAGCAGATGCCGCCCAGGCAAGCCAGGCCCCAATAAAGAAAAAGGATTGCTCATCTCGCACGAACACGAATATACTTACCTGGCGAAGGCCAGGCGGCGATATTTTTCGCGCGATTCTAACCAGGCTTCGTCAGAGAGACCTAGTTTTTCGCGCAATGTTTCTGGTGTCACACCTGCCTTGAGCTGCCGGACGGCGAAAGTATCGCGGAGCAATTGCAACGTGACCCGCTTTTGTATACCAGCAGCTTTCACTGCTCTCCCCAGGATATAGTTCAGGTTGCGGTCAGTGCAATCAAACAGCTCATTGGTAGGATGATATTTTGCCTGATACTCCTTGAAGATAGTGGTGAATTCGGCAGGAAGAGCAAGGCGCCTCTCACGATGCTGTTTCCCGGTCGATGGTGCAAAGTGGATGGTAATCATAGGAACCTGTTCATCAGAAAGGTCGATGTGACTGAGTTTTAAACCCATCACCTCTTCCTTCTTCAAGCCTGCGTAGAGGACAAGATAGAGCAGACAGTGACAGCGAGGGTCATCTGCTGCCGCACTTAACAGGCGTTGTATCTCATCCTCGAACAATAGCTCTGGTAGTGGAGGTAAAGGTCGTTCCAAAACCAGGCTTGCGGAAGGATCTTCTCGAATTATACCTTCGTGAGCTAACCACGAGAAGAAATTTTTGAGGAAGGTGACGCGGCGAGCCATGGTTTTGGGAGCAGGTGTCTGTCCCTTGTTGCCAAATTTCAGCTTCATAAGCCAGTCTGTAAGTTGCTCCTTGGTAATACGCCCTACAGGAGTATCCTGGCCAACAAAGCGACTAAACATTTTCAGGTCTGAGAGGAAACAGGTAACTGTATAGTTTGATTTTCCACGCAGCAGAAGTTCTTGTTGATACGGTATGGCGCACGCTGCCAGGCTAGACTGGTCAGTAAGCGGATTGGTACGAACCAGAGGTGGATAAGGTGTTTCTAAAGGATCTGGTGGCTCCGTTATGACCGTTGCCGCGTCAGTAAAAAGGTTACTTTGTAAAACGGTGGTGTCGTCAGTTACGATGGTATTCGTGTCCGATATACCTGCAGCCTGGCTTTCATGTTGAGTGTCCTTCTCCATCAGTCACTCCCTTATAGCCGGGTAACTACGATGGTTACCCTTATAACGCTCTTATGTATTTCATTATAGCAGGGTATAGCAAGTTTGTTCAAAGATAGAGAGAGTTGTTACATTCTTTAAAACGGTACGTCCTAACCGGCCAGGAGATAGCCAACGAGGTAGAACACACCTCAACTTAGTCGCCTCAGTAAGCAATTTGATCTTATCTCGTACTGGAAGATACCTACTTTCTTGAATGCGGCTGCACTTTACCGGCATGCCGCAAAATAAAAGCGCTGGTTTTGGCAAAGACCTCCTCACGATCATGATCCATCATTATCATATGATAGGAGCGGTGTAACGTGAGGAGGTGCTTATCGTGCGAACCAATCAATCGGTAGATCTCACGCCCATCACGGGCGGGGACCACATGATCATTGATTGCGGTCATAATCAGTATGGGGACAGTTATGCGAGGTAGCTCCCCTCGTAGTTGTGGTAAAAATTGTAACATACTGTAAACCGGCGCAACAGGAGCCAGACGATAGACATTCCTGTTATAGCGTCGACGAGCCCCTGGATCTCGCACGTCATCGTGCAGCCTGGGAAGCATAGGGGTAATTCGACTGACGATGCCAACCAGTCGCTTTAAACCGGGATACATATGGAGGGGAGCGCACATCGTCACAATACCGGTCACTTCCTCGTGTGCAGCGACGTGCAAGGCTAAGGCACCTCCAAGCGAATGCCCAACGAGAAACACATATTCACAACGCTGTTTGAGTAAGCGCAATTCGCGGCGCACAGCATTTGCCCAATCCTCCCAGCCAAGGGATGCCATTTCTCGCACAGGTACTCCGTGCCCTGGTAACAATATATTTTCAGTGATGATGCCTTTTGCCTGGAGAAAGCTCTCCATCTCGGCCATTTCTTCTGGTGTACCATTCAAACCATGGATCAGGAGCGCACCTATCGCAGTTTGCCTCAATACACGAGAGTGAGATTGTGATGATTCGGTTGTAGACATCGTTTTCATTCCTACCAGTTGAAGTTTTAACGATAGCTTAGCGGGTTGATAATAGCAAAGGTACCCACTTGAGACATCCATCATAGATATGGAATGCTGCATATTGTTGCGCAGATTATCATCCAAATAACCAAAATCAGCGTAATTGGGTGAATATGATTCCTTGCGGATCTGTATTGTTGGATGAATCAGTGGAAATGGCTTCAGCCCTCCAGGAGCAGCCGGCCCCTCCATCTGCGGTTCGTAGGCAGGTGCACTTTCACGCACCAGTACCTCATCCTCCCATGCCATCGACTCAAAGCCCAAACGACGCAGGTCCATTACCATGCCAGGCCAGGTGTCTTCAGCATCCACCGCCCACCACTCGCGTCCCATGACGCGTACAGGTCGAACACGCAAAGGTCGGTTGATATCGCCCAGATTAGCCACCAAGGATGTGCGTTTCCGCTCGGCATTTTTCACGATTAGAACCGTCCCTTTCTTTACTAGGACAACTATACACCGGTTTCCCTTTTGGAGTTCTTGCATTTAAACGCTTCTATAGAGAGCCATTCTACTTCAAATTTTCCGTAAAGGAAACATAGAGTGTGCTAATAACATATCACATAAACTTGTTAATTCGCCAGGGTTCAATGGCTAAAAAAGAGATGATTTGAAACTTTATAGACATATTTGACATATCGTTGTGAAAAAATTTTCACATTAAGAACAGTTTATTGACAGGTCTCAGAAAAGTGTGCATACTGCAAGCAGGTAAACTCAGAAAGTATAAGATTAATGAGCCAGATGGTAAAAACTGTGAAGACGATCCCACAGAGGGCTTCTCGCCGTCTGCGCAATACTCCCAGCTATTTTTTCCTGCTCTGGCGCTGGGTTACCTGGCTTCTTGCCTTGATTACGCTTGTTTCGATCCATGGACAACCTCTTCCGTGGCTCGCCACATTGCTTTTGGCGATCACATTTCTACAGACCTTAGTCATAACGCTATACGCTCCCGTCTTTCAGATTTTCCTACCTGATCTTCCAGGATTAAACAGGCTTCTTCATCCAAAACAGCTCGCAGTCAGAAAACAACGTAAGAAGGGGAGAAGCTGGCGTCCACGCCCACTGGCAACAGACGAAGAACCCGACCTATTGCCTCCCCTGGTAAGAACGCGTAATGCTTACTGGGATATAGCGATTTATGGTATAGATGTCGTAATCTGTGGCATGGTGACGTACTACGGAGGCTACTTTGGACCTCCGCCCTTCGGTGTAGGCTCCCCCTTTTATCGCTACGGTATCTCGACTGCCTTTGTAGCAGCGTTCACTTATCGCTATCGTGGTGGACTTGCAGCTGCCCTTGGCTACGACCTGTTTATACTCTTTGGAGCGTTTTTCCCGCCTACGCAATTACCACATTATGTTTTAAATGCACGAGACCTGGCCGGCTCGCTGCTAGACGCGCCGGTGATAGCTATTCTGGCAGCGTACCTGGCTACCCTGTTAGAAAGTTATACCCGCAGTAAGAGAAGAGAACAGGATAACGTCCGTCTCCAGACCGCTATGCGACGCGTCGGCGAGACGCTCATCGAGGGCGTCAGCGATAGGATGTATCTGTTACAACAAAGCGCTGAACAGATACGTAAGGGTGGACATTTTGAGCGCCTGGTTATTGCACTTCTTCGCAACGCCGGCGAAGGCAAAAGCGGCAAAGATACCCCTGAGATTGAGCATTATATAGAGGCTGGTTTTCTAGAATCCAGGATACCGGATAAGAGTCGAACGCTCTTCGCGCAGGTGATTCAATCGGGGGAAAAATACACCGCTTTTGAGCCTGAGATTGATGAAAACAGTGAGTATCGCCCAGCTATCGCACGTCTCTACCTGCCATTTCTCAGGGAAGGGCTGCTATATCTGGTGATCGGCGCTGAAAGCACACGGCAAACGCCTTTTGAAAACAAACAGGAGGTATTTCTCAGCGCTACCGGGTCACAGCTGGTAATCGTACTGGAGAACATCCGCCTGACAGAACAGGCCAAAGAATTAGCAGCGCTGGCGGAACGCGGCCGTATTGCTCGTGAGATTCACGATGGTGTGGCACAACTGGTGTATATGATGAGCCTGAACGCCGAAACAAGTGCAGCACTCGCTCACCGTATAACCGAAGCTTCTGAAGATGGGGAAGATAAAGAGATGTTGCTTCCCCTCGCGCAACGCCTCGATTCATTGGTTACCATTTCGAAACAGGCGCTGTGGGAAACACGCCATTATATGTTCACGCTCAAACCCTTGATCAGTGGAACCATTACCTTGACGCAGATGTTGACCGGTCAGCTGCGCGAATTTGAGGCTATTAGTGGCCTGCCGGTCCATTTTGAAATAGAAGGCGATGAAGATGAAGAGAAAATCAACGGGGATCAGCGGCGCGCACGGAGGGTGGCGCAGATAGGGACCGCGTTATTCCGCATTACGCAAGAGGCGCTCACCAATGCCTATAAACATGCAGGAGCAACACAACTGCGCGTGTACCTGCGTTATCTACAAGGTTTTATAGAAGTCGAGATTTGCGACAACGGGAGAAGTTTGAAAGTAGCCGAATATAGCTATGCTTCAGGAGCCGCTGAAGATCGACAGCGCATCTATTCTGGGCACGGTATGAGGGGTATGCGTGAACGAGCCGAGGAACTGGGAGGGACATTTGAGGTGAAACAGGGTCCTACAGGTGGCGTCAGCGTGCGAGCAACCCTACCATATTAATAAGAAGAGGTGATTACGCTTATGGCGAGAATACGATTGCTCATTGTAGATGATCACGAAGTGGTACGCCTGGGTTTGCGCGCGGCCTTTGAACTGGAACCAGATATTAACGTGGTTGGAGAGGCCAGTGATGGCGCCGAAGCCCTGGCGAAGATGAGTGTACTTGCGCCACAATTAATCCTGATGGATGTCCGTATGGAGAGGATGAGTGGTATCGAGGCCTGTCGCGAGATCAAGAGTCTCTACCCTGATGTCTCCATCTTGATGATTACTTCTTATACCGATAATGAAGCCGTCCTTGCCTCGATGCTTGCAGGTGCCAGCGGCTATCTCTTGAAAAATTTGAGCCGGGCAGAATTGTTGCGCTCTATCCGGTTGGTTGCCTCGGGTCAATCGCTACTTGATCCGGAACTGGTCAAACAGGCAACGTCAAGGCTAACCGCTTTAGCCAGTAGTGGCAGCCAGACACAGGGTGGCGAGCTAACCGAGCGAGAGCGCGAAGTGCTAGTGTTGATAGCGCGTGGCTATACGAACAAACAAATAGCCAACACCCTTATTGTGACGGAGAAGACGGCCCGCAACCATGTCAGTCATATTCTGGAGAAACTTGGGCTGGCACGCCGCAGCGAGGCGGCGGCGTTTGCGGTTGAACACAAACTGGTGCCACCAAGAGAACAGCACAAAGATGAGGAATTTTGATAACGGAGTTACCCCTCAGTCAATTCTTCTGAGAATGTGGCACGGCGCAAATACTGCCCTCCTCCTTTTCCGCCAACGTATTCTCCATCGCGTACTATCACACCTCCACGTAGAAGGATTGTTTCGGGAACGCCCTGCACCTGCATCCCTTCGTAGGGCGTGTAATCTACATGCTGGTGCTGGGTGGCAGCACTGATTGTCATCTTTCGCTCTGGATTGAAAATCACCAGGTCGGCGTCGCTACCCGGAGCAATAGTTCCCTTACGAGGATAGAGGCCAAAGAGCTTAGCTGGAGCCGTCGCTATCAAGTCGACAAAATGCTGGAGAGCCAGTTTGCCTGTGCGCACACCCTCGTAGAGCAAAACTACACGATGCTCCACTCCTGGCAAGCCGTTGGGAATTTTTGTGAAATCGTGCAATCCCAATTCTTTTTGACCCGCAAAATGAAACGGGGCATGATCGGTGGAAACGACCTGAAGCTCACGGCGCTGCAGGCCGAGCCAGAGAGCTTCGTTGTCAGCGATGCTGCGCATAGGCGGAGTACAGACGAATTTCGCACTCTCAAAGCCAGGTGACGCGTAATGACTATCATTGAGATAGAGGTATTGTGGACAAGTTTCACCCCATACAGGTAGGCCTTTGACACGAGCGGCAGCTACGGTATGAAGGGCATGGGCACAGCTGACATGAACGATATAAAGCGGTGCATCAGCAAAGGCGGCCAGCGTAATGGCGCGTTGGGCAGCCTCTCCCTCTAATATCGCCGGGCGTGTCAGGGCGTGAAAACCGGGAGCGGTATGACCCGCGGCCACAGCTTCGCGCACCAGAAGATCGATGACAATACCATTTTCGGCATGGACCATTACCAATCCACCTATTTTCGCGGAACGGCGCAGTACGCGGTAGATAGTCTCATCATCGACCATGAAGGTCCCAGGATAGGCCATCAAGAGCTTGAACGTGGTCACGCCTGCGGTGACCATGTCGTCCATAGCGGTCTCGGGGGCAGCGGCAAGATCCGTGATGGTGATGTGGAAACCATAGTCAATGACGGCTTTCCCATCCGCTTTGTTGTGCCAGGTTTGCAATGCATCGGCGAGCGTATGGCCGCGCTGCTGGTTCGCGAAATCGATGATGGTCGTGGTGCCACCGCAGGCGGCGGCAATAGTTCCTGTCTCAAAATCGTCGCTGGCAACCGTAGCAGGGAGCGGAAGCTCCATATGTGTATGCACATCGATGGCACCCGGGAAGATATACTTACCCTGGGCATCCAGGACTGTATCAACCTGCAACGAGGCAAACGCACCTGGTACGCTGACGGCGGCAACTTTTTCTCCGTCAATGAGGATATCGCCCTCGTAATCTGCAATAGCAGTGACAATATGGCCATTCGTTATGAGCGTACGCATTGAGAACCCCTTTCCAGGAAGCTTATGGTTGAGGGTAAACATTCAAATTGCTGTAGACGATATCGGCGGGTGTATCTGACGTCGTGGCAAGAAAGGCAATATCACCTTCAGCGCTATACGTTGAATCCGTTACCTGCGTCAGGAATGCGCCGTTGGCATAGAACAAGAACGTATTGCCACGTACGATTACGAGCAAGGTGTTTTTAACAGCATTTCCCTGCTTCAATGAGGCTGACGAAGTCCAATTATGTCCTGGCAAAGTATTGATAGTGGTATAGGACATAGTTGATATTTTATAGTTCCCCTTGCTGTCCACCTCAAACAGGTAACCTGCATAGCGATTTAAAAGATCTGTGTTGACGCGGAAGAAGAGGCCGCCAGAGTGCCCACTATTGATTTTCATATCTACCGAAATAGTGGCGTTCTTATACGACTTGCCAGATTCAAGACATCCATGGAAGTTTACCAGATTCACACCTTCCTTGTCATGGTAACCATCCGATTGAAAAGTACATTGGCTATTGTTATCCCATTGAGCAGCCTGGGTATCAGCATTGGTTGCGTCATTTAATGCGTCCTGGTAAGAGGGCTTGACAGCAGTTGCCGTCTGGATCACCCCGGCGGTAGCTCGTGCTTCGGCCTGGGCCGTTGCAGTGACGTGGGCAATGGCCGTGGCTGTGGCCTGGACCTGCGCCGTTGCAGTAGCGGCAGCGATAGCCTGCGCAGTAGCTGTTAGGTTTGGTGTGGCGGTAGGTGTCGCTGTTGGAGAGGTACCTACAACTGGCGTCTTTTGCGAGTGGGTGGCAGTAGCAGGAGGTGAACTACTACTCCTGGGATTCGTCTGTGTGAGGAAGAATAATGCACCAGCACCGGTCACCAGCAGGAGTACTAGCAGTGCTAAGACGACCAGAATCCAACGACGCCTGTTCGTCTCCGCTCGCGCTGTAGTATGAATGTCGCTATAGCGGGGCTCAAGCGGGGGTTGAGTTGCAAAACGCGGCGGAACAGGGGAAAACGATTCTATCCCGCTCGCATGAGATGAAGGACTGGAGGTCGATGAATTTCTGGAATCTGGCGGGAGTACAGGAGGCAGCACGGCCTGTTTTGAATCAGCAGCGGGGATAGCAAAGGCTGGCGCTACCCACTCATTTCTGCCTGCCCGATTGCCCGGCATGGTGGCGGCCTGGCAGAATGCATCAGCCAGTTCGGTGGCGCTGCTGTAGCGTTGTTCTGGCCTCTTCTCCAGCGCCTTGAGGATAACGCGTTCGACCTCGGGGGAAATAGCTTCCGAGAAGCTGCGAGGTGAGGGCGGCTGTTTGGTCATATGCATCGTGACCACGGCAAGCTGGTTCTCAGCGGAGAAAGGGAGTTGCCCGGTGACCATTTCGAAGAGCAGCACGCCCAGGGAGTAAAGATCGCTACGGGCGTCGGCTTTGTGATTGTCCAAGAATAGCTCGGGCGCAATATAATCGACGGTACCCAGGACATTCCCTGTGATGGTCAATTGGGTGGCATCGGTTGAGATACGAGCAATACCAAAGTCGGAAAGATAGTACCTTCCCTGGCCATCGAGCAGCACATTCGAGGCTTTGATGTCACGATGAACGATACCCTGCTGGTGTATGTAATCCAGGGCATCTGCAATATCTTTCAAGACACGGCAGGCTTCATCCAGGGAGAGAGGCGACTGGCGAATACGGGTACGCAATGTCCCACCCTCCATAAAAGGCATGACAATGTAGTACCTGGTTTCGTAGTCTGCCAGGTATTGACCCGCATCGTAGATAGGCACGAGATGTTCGTTATGAAAAGAGGCCATGAGGCGCGCTTCTCGAACAAAGCGGCGCAACATGTCCTCGTCTTCGCGTTTAAAGACTTTGACAGCCACAGTACGATCAAAATGTGTATCGTGCCCCTTATAGACATCGGCCATCCCCCCTCTTCCAACCAGCTGATCCAATTCATAACGGCCGAGAGTTTTCCCCTCCAGTCCTGGCATACTTCTTCTCCGGATGTTAGATATAGAGCGGTTTCATGCTATATGACCGGCCACTTTGGCTTGATCTCGATACCGGCACGGCGATATAGAGCACCGGCATGGTAACGGGCCTGCTCCATCACTTCTTCCTCATCTATTGTTAGCAATTGGCCTTGCTCAACAACAATCTGTCCATCTACTACGACCATATCAACTTCGCCACCTGTTGCAGCGTAGACTAGCGTGGAGATGGGATTCAACGATGGGGTAGTATGCAATCGTTCGAAGTCGAGCACGACAAGATCTGCCTTCTTGCCAGCCTCCAGCGAACCGATTTCACGCTCTAAACCGAGCGCGCGCGCGCCGTTGATCGTGGCCATCTCCAGCACTGTCTCGGCAGGTATAATCAATGGGTCATTGGTAACCGCTTTATGAATAATGGCAGCGAGTTTCATTTCGCGAATGAGATCGTAGTCGTTGTTGCTGGGGCCGCCATCGCAGCCAAGCGCGACATTGACACCGCTGGCAAGCATTTGTGGTACTTTGCATACACCGGAGGCAAGCTTACTATTGGAGGAGGGATTGTGAGAAACATGCGTTTCTGTGCCAGCCAATTTCGCAATATCGTCCTGGTTAAGCCAGACCATATGCACCAGGACCGTTCTCGGACCGAGCAAGCCAACACTCTCAGCGTAATAGACAGGCGAAAGCCCATATCTTTCGTTGAGGTAGATTCTGTCAGCCTCGACTTCAGCAAGGTGCATGGTGATACCCATGTTGCGCTGGCGAGCAAGGTCGCTCATCTCGCGGTAGAGCTCGGAGGTGACACCTCCCGGGGTGCGTGGGCCGAACCAGACATGGATGCGTTCGCCGGCGGCACCCTCCCACTTACTGTGCATATCGAGTACGCCGAGCAGGCTTGTCTCACGGTCTTCTATCATGCCCGGGTGCATCGAATTCGTCTGTGTGGCATAGGTACCGATATCCATGACGATCCCAGCAAGGCAGGCACGAATACCACTTTCCTCCACTGCCTGGGCAATGCCATTAAAACCATAACGATGGGCAAGCATCGATTCAAGGAACGTGGTGGTACCCGATTTCAGCATTTCCGCTATACACAGGCGCGCGCTTACGTAGCCATCGTCCTCGGTAAAGTTGCCCTGCAAGACCCAGACACGATCGCATAGCCACTGGATGAGAGCCATATCGTCAGCACAACCACGAATCAGGGCCTGGGCGAGGTGGACATGTGTGTCGATCAGGCCGGGGATAATTAGCTTCCCCTGAACATCTACTATTTCATCGCCATCGTACTGGCGTTGTAGCACGTCAGCTTTCCCCACGGCAACGATGCGGTTGCCCTGTATGGCGACGGCTCCGTTGGTGATGATATCACGAGTGGGGTTCATGGTGATGACGGTAGCGTTGGTGAATAGCATGATGAACTAACTCCTGTCGTGGCTTGATATTAGAAAGAATAGTGATGGTCACTCAGGGTGTTATATAATCTACGAGCAATATACCACGAAATGATGCCGCTCTCAACAACTC